>NZ_JBHUVA010000023.1:0-82260 GCF_042670805.1 Micromonospora sp. NPDC057141
CCCCGGGGGTCCCCGGCGCGGCGGTGGCCGCGCCGGGGACGGAGTCGAGCAGGAGGCTCATGCCGTGGTCCCGACCATCGTCGGGGACGACGACGTGCGGGCGGCGGACCAGTCGGCGTCGTAGAGCCGGCGGAACTCGCGGGACAGCAGCCACTGCCCGGCGCCGACCGCGATGCCGGCGGCGATCGCCACGTTGGTGCCGAAGGCGACGCCGGTGAACACGGCCAGGAACGGCAGCCCCTTGCGGTGTCGCACGTGCCGGTACATCTCCGTGTCCGCCGACAGCGAGATGCCGAACAGGGCGGCGGTGAGCAGCAGCCAGGCGGGGTGCAGCATGGCCAGCGGCAGGGTGGCGAGCACGCCGAGGGCGGCCACGGTGCCGAAGGAGCGGGCCGGGCTCTCGAAGCCCTTGGCGAAGCGCCGCCGCCGGGCGAACAGCGGCACTCGCAGCCGGGCCCGGCGGTAGAGCTTGTGCAGCAGCGGCCACAGCTCGTCGTCGTCGTCGTGCCAGCCGCGGACCTGGTCGGTGACCATGATCTGGTGGCGGGCCGACATCCGCTCGCCGTAGTCGACCTCCTCGGTCTGGCGTAGCCGGGGGTTGAACGGGCCGACCTCTTCGAAGACCCGGCGGGGGATCGCGGTCAGCGACGAGAACAGGAAGCTGACCTCGCCGAGGGACGCCATCCGCCAGCAGTACGCCTGGAGCACGCGGCACTCCTCGACGATGCTGTCGCGGATCAGCGGATCCTCCTCGTAGATGCCGCAGACCGCGCCGTACTCGGGGTGGGCGGCCAGCTCGGCGACCGCGCGCTGCACCGCGTCCGGGCGCAGCGCCACGTCGGAGTCGACGAAGAAGAGGATCTCGCCCCGGGCCGCCGCGGCACCGGTGTTGCGGGCGACGGCCACCCCGCTGTTGCGCGGGGTCTGGAGCACCGTCACGGGCCGCTGGCGGGCCTTGGCGAGGGAGTCGTCGGTGCTGTGGTCGTCGACCACGATCACCTCGATCGGCTGGTAGGTCTGCCCCAGCGCGGCGTCGATGCACCTGCCGATGGAGTTGCCGTAGTTGTAGTTCGGGATGATCACCGAGACCAGCGGGTTCGTGGTCGGGGTCGTCATGGTCTGTCTCCTCGGGAGGGGGTGGGTGGGTAGGCCGGGTCGTCAGTGGGCGAGGGTGAGCAGGGCCGGGTGCTGGGTGACGAGCAGGACCCCGCCGAGCAGCACGCCCCACAGCAGCGCGTTGACCAGCATCGCCCGGTCCCGCAGCAGCACCCGGGTGGGTTCGCCGCCGTCGCCGTCGACGACCACCACCTGGAGGTAGCGGGCCACCGCGAAGAGCGCGAACGGGGTCGAGCCGACCAGCGCCAGCGCCTGGTACGGGGTGGGGATGGTGGCCTGCACGTGGCCGAGGAATCCGCTGATCGCGACCGCGGCGCAGAGCACGATCAGCAGGTCCAGGTACTGGACCGAGTAGCCGGCCAGCGAGGGCCGGTGGGCGCTGCCACCGACGGCCATCTCGTGCCGCCGCTTGCCGAGGATGAGCAGCAGGCAGAGGGAGAACACGGCGATCAGCAGCCAGCTCGACACGGCGACCCCGGCGGCCAGGTAGCCCTGCACCACCCGGAGCAGGAAGCCGCCGGCCACCACCAGCACGTCCAGCAGCGGCAGGTGCTTGAGCCCTCTGCTGTACGCGACGTTGAGCGTCAGGTAGGCCGCCAGCGGCCACCACGGGAACGCCGGCCCGAACGCCACCGCCGTGACCAGCGCGGCGGCGAGCAGAGCGCCGAAGGCGTACGCGGTGGGCACGCTCACCCGGCCGGAGGCGATCGGCCGGTTGCGTTTGGTGGGATGCACCCGGTCGCGGTGCCGGTCGTAGACGTCGTTCCAGACGTAGACCAGCGCAGAGACCAGGGTGAACAGCAGCACCGCCCAGCTCACCCGGCCGAGGACACCGAGTCCCAGGCGGGGGGTGTCGATCAGTACCAGCGGCACCACCAGCAGGTTCTTCGCCCACTGGTGCGGCCGGATCAGGGTGACCAGGTCACGCACCAGGGTGCGATCGGTGGCGCGGGAGTCGGTGGCCCGGGCCGCCGGGCGGGCGGTGGCCGGGGCGGGCCGGTCGAGGGTCGGCGGGTCGACGAGGACAGTCACGATAACCTCCGGTGCCGATCAGAAGATGGCCTTGGCCAGCCCGAGGGCGCCCTGCTTCCAGGGGTCCCGGCTGGTCCGGCCGGACGAGGTCGGTGCGGCGGTGCGGTTGTTCGCCCGCCACCAGTCGTAGGTGCGCAGGATGGCGTCGCGGTTGGACAACCGGGGGGTCCAGCCGAGCACGTCGCGGGCCTTGTCGACGCTGACGTAGGAATCGGCCCGCAGCTTGTGGATGAGGCGTCCGTAGACCGGGGAGAGCTTCAGCCGTTGCAGCAGCTCCAGCGCGGCGACGGCGGGGCGCACCGGCACCGAGACCACGCGCTTGCCGTGGCCGGCGGCGTCCAGCACCGCCTGGAAGTCCTCCCGCAGGGTGGCGAAGCGGTCGGCGGCGATGTTGAACGTGTCGTTGGCGGCGTCGTCCGGCGCGTGCAGCACGGTGCGTACCGCGTCGACCAGGTCGTCGATCGCCAGCATCTGGATCCGCACGTCGCCCTTGCCGAGCACCGGGAAGTTGCGGCCCTCCTCGGCCCACTCGAAGAGCATCGAGAACAGCCCCATCCGGCCCGGCCCGAGGAAGGTCTTGGGCCGCAGCATCGGCAGCACCATGCCGGCGGCGCGGAACCGCTCGGCGACCTCCTCCGCCCCGGCCTTCGCCCGGCTGTACGGGTCGACCGGTTCGCGCGGGTACTCCTCGGTGGTGGGCACCACCGACGGCAGCCCGTACACGGCGGTCGAGGAGACGTGCACCACCCGGGCGGTGCCAGCGCGGGCGGCGGCGTCCAGCACCGTCTCGGTGCCGCCCACGATGATCGAGCGGATCTCGTCCTCGGGGTAGCTGGGCAGGGCGGCGGCGGTGTGCACCAGCGCGTCCGCGCCGGCCAGGGCGGCACCGACCCTGGCCCGGTCCCGCACGTCGGCGACCGTGTACTCGACGCCCTTCACCGGCTCGATCGGGTCGCGCACGTCCAGGCCGCGCACCCGCCAGCCGTCGGCGGCCAGCGCCCGCACCAGGTGCCCGCCCAGCATTCCGCTGCCGCCGGTCACCACCACCGTCCTAGCGTTCTGATTCACCACAGCGACGACACCTTCTCCTTGACGAAACGGGTGACCAGCCGGGGCAGGCCCTGGGCGAGGGTCCGGTCCAGACGGTCGAGGAAGTGCTCCACCTCGGCCGGGCCGGTCACCAGCGACGGGCCGACCACCAGTGGGTTCTTGCCGTTGAGCGTGTAGTACGTGTAGATGTCGTGGTCCCGGTAGAGGGCGCTGATCACCGCGCAGGTGACGAGCTTCGTGCCGAACTGCGGGTCCTTGGCCAGGCCGCTGGGGGCCAGCTTGGTGACCAGGTCCAGCACGCGCGGCGCGTCGAGGAACACCCCCCACAGGGCGCCCGCGCCACGGACCTCGGCGACCGTGTCCGGGTGCTCCTTGGCGATCCGGGCCAGCCCGGGGGCCAGGATCCGCTCGATGTCGCGGGCCCGGGCGGGGAAGTCCTCCTCCACCGCCACGTTGATCGCCTCGATCGCGGTGGCGGTCTCCTCGCCGAAGCCGTAGTAGGTGGTGCTGGTGCTCTGCAACAGCGCGTCGTTGAGGCTCTCGTACGCCTTGTGGAAGACCGGCCGCCGGGCCACGTACGCGGAGATCGAGGACTTGCCGCCGCCGAAGGACTTCGACGTGGTCACCACGTCCGGGATCAGCCCCGGGTAGCGCATGAAGTAGAACATCGTGCCCGTCTTGCCCCAGCCGGTGTAGATCTCGTCGAAGATCAGCACGATGTCCTCGCGGGTGCACAGCTCGCGCAGCCCGCGCAGGAACTCCTCCGAGCACCAGCGCATGGTCGAGGCGCTGAACGGTTCGATGAGGATCGCGTACACGTCGCACCTGCCCCGGCCGTCCCGGGTGGCGTCGACGGCCGCCTGGACGGCGGCCAGGTCGTCGTAGGGAAAGCTCACCACGCCCGGGATGCCGGGGAACGTGAAGTGGTTCTGCGCGCTGCCGGTGAGGCTGCCCGAACCGAGCAGCTTGCCGTGGAAGCTGATGTCGCTGCGCATGATCGTGTTGCGCTTGCCGCCGTGGTACTTGTAGGCGAGTTTGACCGCGCCCTCCACCGCCTCCGCACCGGAGTTGGGCAGGAACGACATGTCGAGGTCGCCGGGGAGCACCGCGGCCAGGTTGTGCGACAGCGCGGCCAGGTACGGCGAGAAGTAGGTCTTGTGCACCTCCATCCGCCGCTGCTGCTGGAAGCGCTGGCGGGCGGCCAGGATCCGGGGGTGGTTGTGCCCGTGGTTGAGCACCCCGACGCCGCCGGTGAAGTCCAGGATCCGCCGGCCGTCCCGGGTGTGGATCCAGGCGCCCTCGGCGTGGTCGACCAGTTCCCGGCCGAAGCCGAACGAGGTCATCAGGCTGACCTGGCTCTTGTTGACGTGCTTGCGGTAGAGGTCCTGCACCTCGGCGACGGAGAGCTGCTCCGCGTCGTCGATGGTCAGTAGCTCGGCCATGAGGGGTCCTTTCCGAAGCGGGGTTCTACGGAGGTGGTGGTGGAGTCAGGAGGGGTTGCGCCCGGCGGCGGTCAGCCGGGGGTCGGGGTGAGCCGGGGGTCTCCCCCGGCGGGTGCGGTAGCGGGGTGGCCCCGGGCGGCGAGCCGTTCCGAGACGGTGACCGCGAGCAGCGCCGAGCCCGCCGTGAGCACCTCGGCGAGGGTGCTGAGCACCCGGCTGGCCACCGCCGCGGTGACCGCCGCCGGTAGGGGCAGCACGGTGGACAGGGCCGCGACCACCAGCACCTCCCGTACGCCGGCGCCGTCCGGCACGAAGAGCGCGACCGTGCCGGCGGTGGTCGCCAGGGCGAACGCACCGACCGCCGCCGGCAGGGCGGCGCGAGCGTCCCCGCCGAGCAGCACCGCGAGGATCCACAGGTGCACCCCGGAGAGCACCCAGGACAGGCTCTGCCACCCGATCGAGCGGCGGACCTCGGCGGGCCGGTGCAGCGGTGCGGGCCGGGGCCGGCGGGCCACCCGGGCGGCCAGCCCGACCAGGGAGTCGAGTACGCCGGGCCGGACCGCCAGCACCACCAGCAGGGCGACCGGCAGGGCCAGCCAGGCCAGCCCGGCACCGAGCACGGCCGGGGCCACCAGGAGGCCCACCGCGCCGCCGGTCAGCAGCACCACGACCAGGTTCACCAGGTAGGTGCCGGCCATCCGGCCCCGGCTGACCCCGGCGGCATCGCCGAGGCGGAGCTGGGCCAGCAGGCCCCACAGCCGGCCCGGGACGAACTTGCCGAGGAACCCGACGAAGAACATCCGTACGCCGGTGCGGGGCGGCACCTCCGCCCCGACCGAGGCCAGCGTCAGCGTCCAGGCCCGCATGCCGCAGAGCAGGCCGACCGCGGTGACCAGCAACGCGGCGAGCAGCCACCCGGCGGTGTCCGGCCGGAGCAGCCGGCCCAGTGTCGACCACTGCTGCCCGCGCAGGGCCAGCGTGACGCCGCCGAGCACCGCGACCACGAAGACCGCCGTGAGCGCCGCGCGCCACGCCCGCCGCCTGCCCATCACCGGCCCGCCGTCAGGGGCAGCGGGCGGGGGCTGCCGGTGCCGCGGAGCCGGGCGACCAGGCCGGCCGCCGCGCCGACCACGATGGCGAGCTGGGCCACCAGGTGTACGCCGACGAACCAGGCCAGGAAGGCCGTGCCGCGCTCGCGTCGGACGAACGGCAGCAGCCCCGGGTCGGCGAGCAGGAAGAGCCCGAAGCAGGCCAGCGGCACGGCGAGCAGCGCCGGGTGCAGCAGGCCCAGCGGCAGGGTGGCCAGTATCAGCGGGGCGGCCAGCACGCCGAGGGCGGGATTGACCGCGACGCTGCCGGCGCGCATCCGGTGCGCTCCGGCGAACGCCGCCAGCGGCAGCGAGCGGCGGTACTGCTCGCGCAGCATGTCCCCGAACCGGGCGCAGTCGTCGTGCCGGCCGACCACGGTGTCGGTGAGCCTGATCCCGGTGACCCGGGCGAGCCGGTCGCTGTACTCGACGTCCTCGGCGTCGCGCAGTCCCTCGTGGAACGGGCCGGCGGCGAGGAACGCGGAGCGCCGCACCGCGGCCAGCGCGAAGATCGCCGTGTTGACCCGGCCCACGCTGCGCCGCCGCCACCAGTGCGCGTGCAGCACCTTGTAGTGCTCGATCGGCCCGTCGTCGTAGAGCGGCCGGGTGTCGTAGGTGCCGTGCACGCAGCCGCAGCCGGGGTCGGCGTCGAGCACCGCCAGGGCGTTGGCGATCGCGTCGGGGCGCAGCGCCACGTCGGAGTCGACGAAGAAGAGGATGTCGCCGGTGGCCGCCCGCGCGCCGATGTTGCGGGCCGCCGACACGCCCCGGTTGCCACCACCGTCGACCACCCGGCAGGGGTATCGGGCCGCGATGTCGCGGGACCGGTCGGTCGAACCGTCGTCGACGACGACGACCTCGTACGGCCGGTGGGTCTGCGCGAACACGGCGTCCAGGCACGCACCGAGCGTCTTCTCGTAGTTGTAGTTCGGTATGACGACCGAGACTCTCTGCCCATCAGCGGCCATTCGGCCTCTCCCTTTCACGCCCGACGCCGTGGTCGACGTCGATGAATTCCGGTGCCTTCGACGTTAGGGGCGTCGATTGCTCGGGCCAAGGTGGCGCATCCTGATTCGGGTGGGATTTCCTCAAAGGTGGAAGGTCCATCTACGACCATCAGCGCATGGGCTTTCCCGGCAGCGGGAAATCGGCAGAGAAAAAGGGCGTCCCGCACGTCTGTCACGACGTGCGGAACGCCCTCGAACGGTGGAGGTGCGGGTGCGCTCAGCTGCGGTTGGCGGTGTACAGCAGGAACGGGGGACAGTCGTCGGCCACCGCCAGCAGCTGTCGCCCGACGCGACGCAGGGCCTGCCGGCACCGGCCGCCCAGCGAGCTGCGGGCGGGCGGCGGGGGATCCGTCGCAGGCGGGCCGACCGAGGGCCGGTCCCCGGCGGTGCGGGGCGGTGCGGACGGGATCGACGCCGGGTGCTCCAGCGGGATCATGATGGTCATGCTGCTCCCTCCATGGGTGTGCGGTCGTGTCCTTGCAGGGGTCACACCTGCGCCAGCCGGCCCCGGGCGAGCTCGTCCCAGCGCAGCGCCGCCGCGGCGCTGCCGAGCTGGCGGTGGCAGTCGGCCAGGACGGTGAAGGCCGCCGGGTCGTACGGGTCCACCTCCAACGCCCGGCGGTTCCAGCGGATCGCGGTCCACCAGTCCCCGGCCTCCAGCGCCAGGTCACTGAGGAGCCGCAGGCCGTGCAGGGCGCGGACGCGGCACCACTCCCGCTCGGCCACCGCCCACTCCGCGTCCTGCGCGGGGAGCAGGTCGCCCCGGTAGACCTCCATCGCGCGCCGCAGGTGCCCGGCGGCCAGCGTGCGGTCACCGGCGGCGACCGCGGCGGTGGCGGCGGTGATCCGTCGTTCGAAGGTGGCCACGTCGATCCGGAGCTGGTCGGCCTGGAGCAGGTAGCCGCCGTCCACCGAGGCGATCCGCACCGGGGCGCGTTCGCCCGTCCCGCCCAGGGCGCGCCGGGCCCCGTGCACCGCGGCCTTCACCGAGGTGGCGCCGGCCGACGACGGCAGGTGCGGCCACAGCGCCGCGCGGAGAGTGTCCCGGCTGACCGGCCGGCCCCGGTGCAGCAGCAGGTATTGCACCAGCGCCTGGGACCTGCCGGCCCGCCAGTTGGTGACGGTGCGGCCGTCGATGGTGATCCGGAATCCGCCGAGCAGTTCGGCGCTCGACGGGGCTGTGTTGTCTGACATATTGTTCCACCACGCTCTGTCGTTCCCTGGGCTGTGGGTGCCCTACCGACCGTAGAATGCCTCCGTGAGGGAGGCCAAGGTGGCGTAATCGATGTGGCGTCGAAAGTGGCGGTAGGTGGTAGTCGTCCTGCGACCAACGTCGTAGACGAAAGTGAGTGACTCGGGTGAACCGAGTAACACGTTTCACGCCCACGATATTCACATGACCTACCACTCGGTTATTCGGTTCGACCGGTACTCCCGGTCCGCGGGTGTCGTACGGCCGTCGTCGGTGGCGGTCGCGGAGGGCTGCCGACACGTGGTGGCGAGTTGGCGGGAGGCCCGTCCCGTCGTCCAGGTCGTCTTCCAGCTGCGCTTTCTCGCGGGCGCGGCCGTGGCCACCCCGCAGGTGGTGCTGACCCGGCCCGGGTCGCTGCTGGTGGGCGCGTTCGCCTGGCTCTGCGCGACCTGGTTCGTGTACCTGCTGAACGGGCTCTCCGACCAGGTCGAGGACCGGCGCAACGGCTCGCCGCGACCGCTCGCCACCGGAGCGCTCCCGGTCGGCGTCGCCCGGCGGATCGTGGTGGCCCTGGCCGGGCTCGCCCTGTTGTCGGCCGCGGCGGTCTCGGCGCGCCTCTGTGGGCTGGTGGCGCTGATGCTGGCCCTCGGCTGGCTCTATTCGGCCGGTCCCCGGCCGCAGAAGGGCAACATGGTCGGCTTCGTGCTGGTGGTGGCGTCGGGTGGGATCGTCACCTATCTGGCCGGAGCCGCCGCGTCCGGCGGGCCGGTGCGCCCGGAGCTGGTGGTGCTGTCGGTGGCGATGTCGCTGTGGATGGCGCTGGCCGGCACCACCAAGGATCTCTCCGATGTGGCCGGTGACCGGGCGGCGGGCCGGCGTACCCTGCCGGTGCTGCTGGGCGACGGGCCCGCCCGCCGGCTGATGGCCGTCCTGGTGGTGGTGGCCGGCGGTGTGCTGCTGTCGGGCGCACTGCTGCTGGCCCCGGTGCTGGTCCTGCCGGCGGTGGTGCTGGCCGTGGGTGCGACCGGGGTGGTCGGGTGCCTGCTCGCCGGGGCCGGCGCCATCGGGCGGCGGCGCCAGCGTCGCCCGTACCGGCTCTTCATGGCCAGCCAGTACGCGGTGCACCTGAGCGTGCTGGGGGTCTTTCCCGGTTGACGTGGGCCGGGCCGAGGCCAGCTGCGTCGGGTGTGGACGGTCACCTTCGTCGCTGCCGACCGAGGGCCTACGCTCCGCGACAGGCGCGCTACCGTGGTAGCCTCTGGCGAGACAGCGGGGGGGTCCGTGGCGAATCCGTACGCGATGCAGCCCGTGGCCGAGGCCGAACTGTCCTCGATGGCACGCGAGATCGTCGAAGCGTTTCAACACTCACTGCGTCAACAGGAAAGCGACCTGGCCAGCGGCCCCGAAGTCCTGGCGCAGCTCGCGGCGCAGGTCCAGGCGGTGCTCAGCGATGTCGTGGCCCGGGTGTCCATGACCGAGGCGCCCCCGATGGACCTGGTCGGCGAGGCCCGGTTGTTCGCCGTCGACATCGGCGCCGACCGCGCCCGGCGCGGCATCCACCCGGTCCAGTCGCTCCGCGCCGCGACCACCCTCTTCGAGGTGATGCTGCCGGTCATCACGCGCGACCTGCCGGCCACGGACAGCGCCGGGGCGCTCCGGCTCAGCCGTGCGTTGCACGAGGCGATCATGGCCCGGGTCGCGCTGGCCTCGCTGTCGTACGTGGGATTCCTGATGGAGAAGTTGCAGGCGTCCCGGCAGGAGGAGCGCACCCGGATCGCCCGTGAGCTGCACGACCGGGTCCTGCACGAGATGGGGCTCACCCTGCACCGGCTCGACCTGCACCGGCACTACGCCGACCGCGACCCGGAGCAGGCCCGCGCGAAGATCGACGCGGCCATCGAGTCACTGGACGAGGCGGTCCGCACGGTGCGTGGCCTCTCCGCCGAGCTCCGTCGCTCGGTGGGTGAATACGGGCTGGAACGCACCCTGCGTGGCTACCTGGAGGCCAACGTGCCGCCCTCGGTGCAGTTCTCGCTGGTGACCAACGGCGACCTCAAGGTGCTCCCGCCCGACGTACTGGAGGAGCTCTACCTGATCCTGCGGGAGGCCGCCCGCAACGCGGTGCGGCACGCCGCGCCGACCCGGCTGGACATCGCGGTCGACGTGGGGGACAACGCGGTGGCCGCCACGGTGGTCGACGACGGGTGCGGCTTCGACACGACCGATCCGGATCGTGCGCGGGGCGGCCTGCCGTCGATGTACGAGCGGGCCCTGTTGCTGCACGGGGAGGTCGAGCTGATCAGCGCGCCCGGTCACGGCACCCGGGTCGAGGTGCGGATCCCGTTCGCCGAGGCGGGCCTGTGACCGCCCCGGACCGGTCGCAGATCCGGGTGTGCCTGGCCGACGACCACACCCTGCTGCGCGATGGCATCCGGGAGATGCTCTCCACCGAGCCGGAGTTCGCGGTCGTCGGCGAGGCGTCCTCCGGGCCGGAGGCGCTGGCCCTCGTGCTGCGCCTGCGCCCGGACGTGCTGCTGCTCGACGTCGAGATGCCGGGCCCGGGCGCGGCGGCGGTGATCCGACAGGCCCGACGGATGGCACCGGAGACCCGGGTGATCGTGTTGACCATGCACGACGACCCGGACATGGTGCACGAGCTGTTGGAGGCCGGCGCCGTCGCGTACCTGCTCAAGACGATCCTGCGGGACGACCTGGTCGCCGCGGTGCGCTCGGTGGTGCGCCGGCCCACGCAGAGCGTCCTGCTGGCGGTCTCCCGCGAGACGGTGGAGCGGCTGGACCGGCAGAAGCCCCGGACGAACGGCACCCCGTTGACCTCGCGCGAGCTGGAGGTCCTCCGGCTCACCGCTGAGGCGATGAGCAACGCGCAGATCGCCAGCCGGCTCTTCATCACCGAGGCCACGGTCAAGCGGCACCTCACCAACATCTACGCCAAGTTGCAGGCGGTGTCCCGGGTGGACGCGATCCGCAAGGCGACCGCCGCTCGACTGATCAAACCGATGGACGACAGGCCCAGCGCCCGCTGACGACCCGTGGCGCTCACGATGAGGCATGACCGGGCCATGACCGGCGTCCCCTAGGTTTGTTCGGTCGGATGTCGTCGAGGTTTCGCCCGGTGTTCTCCCGTCCCCGCACCGGAGGGAGGCGTGCCGGGCCAGTCTCCGGAACTGGGAGCGCCGCATGTCTGGGTGGAGGGAGTCCCGCTACTTTCAACTGGTGGTCAGCCAGGCCCGGGATTTCGCGGTCTGGCCGATCGGCCGACGGCCACCCGCGGGGTGGCGGGCCATGCCGTTCGCCGGCACCATCGGGGCGTGTGGTCGGCAGGTGGCGGAGTTGACCGGCACAGTGCGGGCCAGCGACACGACCCGCTCCATCGCGACCGACGTCAGCCTCATCGGCCTGCTCCGCAAGGTGGCGGGGGAACATCCCGACGCACCGGCGCTGCGCGCCGGCCACCTGCGGCTGTCCTACCGGCGGTTGTGGGAGTCGATCGACGACGTCGCCGATCTGCTGGTCGCGGCCGGGGCCGGTCCCGGCCGGCGGGTCGCCGTCGTCGGTGACCGCGCCGAGGACCTGATAGGCGCGGTCCTCGCGGTGCTGGCCGCCGGAGCCAGCTGTGTCCTGTGTGTCGGGAATCGTCCGGACACGGCGGTGCGGGAGGCGCAGCCGGAACTGGTGCTGGCCCCGGCGGGGCCCGTGGCGCCCGACGGGTGGCCGGTGGTCCGGCAGCGCTGGCGGGGAGTGACCGGGGCGCTCTGGCAGGCCCATGGCAGGGACGGGTCGGTGGTGGCCGCGCCGCTGGGCGACGAGCCCGAACCGTCCCTGGTGGTGCCGCTGGCCGACGGCGCGGTGGGCGTGGTGTGGCGTGGTGCGCAGTTGACCTGGCTGGCCGGTGCCTGTGGCCTGCCTCCGTCGGGCCACGGGGACCGGCTGAGCGTGCCGGCTTCGACGGACCCGCTGGTGGGCGCGGTGGCGGCGATGCGCGCGCTGCTCACCGGTGCGGAACTGCTCCTGCCGGCGGCACAGGCGCCGGGTGCGGGCGTCCGGGGTGACGCGGCGGCGGGGCTGGCACGATGGTCGTTGCGGATCGACCGGGCCGCCGGCGTGGCCGAAGAGATGGAACTGTTCGGCTTCGCCGAAACCTCGATGGTGACGGCGGTGGCGCCGGGGGGCGACGTGTTGACGCCGTTGCCGCAGCACCGGTGGCACGTCCTCGACGCCGGCTTCGGACCGGTGTCGACGGGGGAGGTCGGAGAGCTGTTCCTGGCCGGTCCCACCCTGGCCATCGGGTACCTCGACCGGCCCGAGCTGACCATGGCGCGCTTCCTGCCCGATCCGCTGGGTGCCCCCGAGGGCAGCCGGATGTTCCGGACCGGATACCGGGCGCGGCGGTTGCCGGGGCACCGGTTCGCGCTCGTCGAGGGGGAGGACGGGCGGCCGGCCTGATCCGGGTCCTAACCCCGACGTGTGGCGCGTGCAGGGTCGTCGGGCTGCAACCTGCCGGACATGGCATTGACATATTTCACTCGATGGTTCTAGGGTCTTGTCGAATCGATTCGACGCTGGCGGGCGGTCCGGGCCGGGTCCGACGGCGTGCGGTGCGGGTGGCGTCGACGATTCGTCGACCATCTGGTCCTGCACGGGCGGCGAGACCGGAGATGGAGCCTGCGGAGCCGGAGCCGGGCACCGCAGGCCCGTCGTGCGCCTCTCCCGGCGCTCCCTCAGTGGTGAGCGCGGTCAGGAGTGGCACGTCATGGCGGTAAGGGGATCGCCGTTGACCCCCCGCGCCTGAATCAGTCCATGCCGAGTGGCAGGAGCCGTATCATGGCAAAGCGCAGACCAATTCTTGGAACCATCGCGGCTGCGGCGATCTTCGTCGTGGGCGTGAGCGCGACGGCGCTGGCCGGCGGCCTGGGCGGAGCCGCGTCGGCCGCGGGTGTCGGGGCGGCCGCGGTGACCGCAGGGTGCGGTAAGGCACCCACGTTGACCAGCGGCCCACGGTCCATCCAGAGCAGCGGCCAGAACCGCAGCTTCATCCTCAGGATTCCCGACAACTACGACAGGAACCACCCCTACCGGTTGATCTTCGGATTCCACTGGAACGGCGGCACCGCCAACGACGTCGACTCTGGCGGGGCGGACGGGGCGGCCTGGTCCTACTATGGGCTGCGCCAGCAGGCGAACAACAGCACCATCTTCGTCGCTCCCCAGGGCAACGGCAACGGCTGGGCCAACCCCGGCGGCCAGGACGTCACCTTCGTCGACGACATGATCAGGCAGATCGAGGCGGATCTGTGCGTCGACACGACGCAGCTGTTCGCGCTCGGCTTCAGCTACGGCGGAGGTATGAGCTACTCCCTGGCCTGCTCCCGGGCGAACGTCTTCCGCGCCGTCGCGGTCTACTCCGGCGGGCAGCTCAGCGGGTGCAGCGGCGGCGGCCAGCCGATCGCGTACATGGGGATCCATGGCATCGGGGACCCGGTGCTGAACGTCTCCGCCGGCCGGTCCCTGCGCGACACGTTCGTGCGCAACAACGGGTGCACGGCGCAGAACCCGCCCGAGCCGAGGTCGGGCAGCCTGACCCACATCACCACCACCTACTCCGGCTGCCGGTCCGGCTATCCGGTGGTGTGGGCCGCGTTCGACGGTGGCCACACCCCTGGGCCCGTGGACGGCGGCGGCGACAGCGGAGTCAGGACCTGGACCAAGGGTGAGGTGTGGCGGTTCTTCACCCAGTTCGACAGCACGGGTCCGACCCCCTCGCCCACCGCCAGCCCGACCACCCCGCCGCCGGGCGGCACCTCGGCCGTCCGCAACACCGCCTCCGGCCGGTGCCTGGACGTCAACGGCGCCTCGCAGACCAACGGCGCTGCGGCGATCATCTGGGACTGCCATGGCCAGAGCAACCAGGCCTGGACCTCGACCGCCGCCCAGGAGTTGCGCGTCTTCGGCGGCAAGTGCCTCGACGTCAACGGCGGTGGCACCGTCAACGGCAGTTCGGTGATCATTTGGGACTGCAACGGCCAGTCCAACCAGCAGTGGCGGTTCAATGCCGACGGCACGATCACCGGCGTCGGTTCGGGCCGGTGTCTGGACCTGGTCAGCAGCGGTACGGCCAACGGCACGCGTACCCAGATCTGGGACTGCACCGGGGCGGCCAGCCAGAAGTGGAGCCGCAGCTGAGCCTCTGAACGTCGCGGACGAAACGGTGGATCCGGCGGCGCCCCGGCAGGTTGTACATTGACGCTAGTCGATGGATAAGGTCAATTCGTCGACATGGTGGGCCGCTGGCGGCCTGCCGGGGCAACGCCGCCTCCGCCGTGCAGGAATCGACGTTTTCTGGGGAGAGCAGGACATGAACGAACATCAGGACGGTCGCCGGTGGGCGCGATGGGGGCGGGCAGCGAGAACAGCCGTCGTCGCGGCGGCGGCAGCCATCGGGATCGCGGCGCTCGCGATCGGATCCACGGCGGGCGCGGCCGTCGCGGGCGTCGGCTCCACCGAGCGCGGATCGCTGAACGCCTCGCTCGCCGCCCCGCCGGTCTCCCGGGTCGCCGCGGGCAACGCACACACCTGCGCGATCCCCACCGACGGGACGCTGTGGTGCTGGGGCGACAACCACAGTGGCCAGCTCGGTGACGGGAGCACCACGAGCCGGACCGCCCCGGTGCGGGTCGGTGACGCCACCACCTGGGCGCACATCGACGCCGGCACCAGCAGCACCTGCGCGGTGCGCACGGACGGAACCCTGTGGTGCTGGGGCGGCAACTCCAACGGGCAGCTCGGTGACGGGACCAGCACGAGCCGGACCGCCCCGGTGCGGGTCGGTGACGCCACCTGGGCCAACGTCAGCGTCGCCGCCAATCACACCTGCGCCGTCCGGACCACCGGCACCCTGTGGTGCTGGGGCCTGAACCGTAACGCGCAGCTGGGCACCGGTGCGTCTCCCTACTGGACGACCAGCCCGCTGCAGGTCGGCACGGCGTCCAACTGGGCGAGCGTCGCGACCGGATACGCGCACACCTGCGCCGTCCGTACCGACCGGACCCTGTGGTGCTGGGGCGACAGCACCGACGGGCAGCTCGGCCTCGGCATCCTGAGCTACCGGTCGACGCCGACGCAGGTGGGGACCGCAACCAGTTGGACCGGCGTGACGACCGGGTACGCGCACACCTGCGCGGTCCGCGCCGACGGGACCCTGTGGTGCTGGGGCGAGAACGGGTACGGCCAGCTGGGCGGCGCCACCGGTTTCCAGACCACCCCGGTCCAGGTCGGCAACGTCACCACGTGGGCCAGGGTCGACGCCGGCGTCGACTCGTCGTGCGCGGTCCGCGCCGACGGCGGCCTGTGGTGCTGGGGCAACAACACGTCCGGGCAGTTGGGCGACGGCACCACCACCCACCGCAACGTCCCGACCCGGGTCGGGACCGCCACCAACTGGACGGACGGCTTCGCCGCCACGTACCACAGCTGCGCGATCCGCGCCGACGGCGGCCTGTGGTGCTGGGGCAACAACATCTCCGGGCAGTTGGGCGACGGCACCACCACCAACCGGTCGGCCCCGGCGCAGGTGGTCCTGCCGGGCTGACCGCCGCCCGACGCCGTGCCGTCGGCCCGCGCCGTTGCTCTGTCGGCGGCAGCCGGGTCGACGGCACGGGCGCGAGCTGCGGCCCCGGTCCGGTCGGGGCGGCGTACCGGCGGAAGGCCCTCGCCTGGTGTGAATCACCAGGCCAGGGCCTTCTTCTGTTGTCCCGAACCGGTCGGGCATTCGCCGGCGCCATTCGCGTCCACGGGGGGACGGCTGACAGGAGCAGTCGGCGGCGGTACGCTGTGGGCGCTCGGAATCCGAGTAGGCTATCTATTCTTATCATTCAGCCGGATTTCTGTCGGACTCCCGGCAGTGGTGCCGGCGACGTTTGCTGCGCCCGATTTGCGACCCTCCGATCACTGTGGGTGCCGCTTTCGTTGTGCTCGGTAATCGTCAATGCATCACGACGAAGAGATTGTGTTGAGAGAGAGGGCAATGATGCAACGGCCCAGAATGTCTAGATGGCGGCTGTTTTCCGCCGTCGCACTCGGCGTCCTGCCGGTTCTTGCCGCTGCGCCGTCCACGGCGGCCGTTCCCGGGGTGCCGGGGCTGCTGCCGCGAGCGTCGACGACGTTCGAGCACGAGTTGCTCGGAAAGGCGGTTCCCGACGAATGCTTCGCCGGAATTGGGCAGCCCTATCCGGCCGGCCCGCCGTGCGAGCAGGGACAGGCCAAGGTCAACCAGGCATACGTGTGGTCGCTCGCCCAGGCGAACAATCGCCTGTGGTTCGGCACGGGGGCAAATGTTAACTGCATCGTAACGGGGTCGACTCTCTCCCTGCCGACTCCGCGAATTAATGACGACTATGTCTGCGAGTTCGCGAACAGTCAGATTGTCGTACAGAATCCGACCATGCCGACAAACGTGGGCGATCACCGGCAGCCGCGGGTGTACGTCTACGACCTGGCCTCCAAAGTGCAGGCGGAGAAGACCGGCGCCATCATGAACGCGTCCCCCGATGACGCGTCCAGGTTGAGAAGGACGCTGGGCCTGCGGGCCGGCGGGACGCACCAGGGAGTCGTCCTGCTCGCCGGGCCGGCCCTCGGGCAGACGGTCAACATGTTCGCGTTCGACACGGTCACCGGCGACTACCTCGGCTCGGCCAACTTCACCAAGTACGGCAACATCCGCCACTTCCTCGTGGCCGGCGACGTTCTCTACGCGGGCGTCGGGGTCGGCACCAACGGCCGGGACGGCGGGTACATGCTGCGGTGGGCCGGTGACCGCGCCAACCCGTTCAACTTCGTCGAGGTCGGCCAGTTGCCGGCGCAGATCGCCGACCTGACGGAGCACGACGGCCGGGTCTTCGTCAGCACCTGGTCGGCGGCGACCGGCGGATCGCTCGCCGCGCGTTCGGCGGCCGGCACGGGCTGGGGTCGTCCCCGTGTCACGCCGACCGACGAGGCCAACCCCGGGGTCGCCGGCGTCTGGATGAGCCCGCCGCTGGCCGACGGCGCGCCAGGGCTGACGGAGGAGGACACCGCCGGCTGGAAGCAGGTCTGGAGCGCGGCCTCCTACGAGCCGGACCCGGTCATCGCCGGCACGTACGGCCTCGGCGCGCTGATGTCCTACCAGGGCTACCTCTACTGGGGGACGATGCACGTTCCGATGAAGTCGACGAGCGTGGTCGCTGAGCTGTACCCGCCGGCCGACGAGACCGCGGCCCGGGCGACGCTGGAGAACTCCCAGCGCGCGGTGAGCATCTTCCGGGGCAAGCGGTTCGACACCACCCGGCCGAAGGTGGAGCTGCTCTACGGGGAGGCGAGGCTGCCGGCGTACGACCCGGCGGCGAACGACGGCGCGGGCGCCTGGAAGTGGACCTCCACCGGCTACCGTCCGAAGTACGGCCACATCGGGTTCGGCAACATCTACACCAACTACACCTGGACCATGGCCGTGGCCGGCGGCCGGTTGTTCGTCGGCACGATGGACTGGAGCTACCTCGCGAAGGACCTGGTGCCCGAGGCCGCGAGGCAGATGGGCTTCGCCAACGCGGCGCGCGGGCTGGGCGACGAGCTGGACCCGATCGAGATCGACCCCGAACTCTACGGCGGCGACCTGCACGTGTTCGAGTCGAGCCGGCGGCCCGCCACCGCGGTCGACACGAAGGGGCTGGGCAACTACCTCAACTACGGCTTCCGCACCATGGTCGCCGACGGTTCGACCCTGTACCTCGGGATGGCCAACCCGATGAACCTGCGTACCGACCCGACGGACGACGTGCCGGAGGGTGGCTGGGAGCTGATCAAGCTGACCCCCGCCGGGTGAGCGAATCCGTGGGGCTGCCCGGGCAGGTGCCGGGCAGCCCCACGGGACCTCAGAAGAGGGTGAGGGGTTCGACCGGCACCGGCTCGGGTAGCGCCTCGATCCCGGGCACGCGCCCGCGCACCTCGTCGTGGAAGCGGCGGGCGAGCGCGGGCGCGTCGGCGTTGTCCGGGGTGTGGACGAACACGGTGGGCGAGCGGCCCTCGCGCAGCCAGCAGGCGACCACGTCGACCCAGCGTCGCCAGCCCTCGACGGTCCGCGCGGGGTCGTCGCGGCCGAGGTAGCGGACGATCGGCCGGTCGGTCAGCGCGCGGGTCCGTAGCGGCAGGCGCGGCTTCCTGGTCCACGCCTCCCGCTCCGCGTCGCTGGTCGGCGGGCCCGCGAAGAACGCGGTGGTGTCGAACGGGATCCACTCGGCGGCGGTGCCGGCGAGTGCCTCCTCGAGGAGCCGCGCCGCGTGGGCGTCGGCGAAGAACGCGGGATGGCGGACCTCCACGGCGTGCCGGTGGGACGCGGGGAGCCGGCGCAGGAAGCGGGCCAACACGGGGACGTCGGCGGGGCCGAACGAACCCGGCAACTGGACCCAGAGCGCGTGGGCCCGGGGCCCGAGCGGCTCGATGGCGTCCAGGAAGGCGCGGAGCTCGGCGTCGGCGTCGGCGAGGCGGCGTTCGTGGGTGATGAGCTTCGGCAGCTTGACCACGAACCGGAAGTCGGGCCCGGTCTGCCGCGCCCACGACGCCACGGCGTCCCGGCTCGGGGTCGCGTAGAACGTCGTGTTTCCCTCGACCGCGTCGCACCAGCCGGCGTAGTGCCGCAGGCGCTCCTGGGCGGGCAGCGGGTGCGCCAGGAAGCGACCCTGCCACGACCGGTGCGCCCACATCGCGCATCCCACGTGCAGCCGCATGGGCCCGACCCTATCCGGGCGCGGCGGTCAGGGTCTTCCTGGTCCGCCTCGGGGAGGGGCGGCAGTTGGTCCAGACCGTGCTCGTACCGACGCGATGGGATGAAATCGTCAACCAAGAGTTGACGGCCAAGCTGCGTCAACCTATGGTTGACGAATGACGGAATACGCCCAACTTCCCAGTTCAGTCCGGCTCGACGACCTCATCGCGGGGATCAAGAAGGCCCGCCCCGACGTGCTCGACCAGCTCGCCGACGCGGTCGTGGCCGCCGACCACCTCGGCGACATCGCCGACCACCTCATCGGCCACTTCGTCGACCAGGCCCGCCGCTCCGGCGCGTCCTGGACGGAGATCGGCCGCAGCATGGGGGTCAGCAAGCAGGCCGCCCAGAAGCGTTCCGTCGCCAAGGCGGAGACCGCCGCCACGCTCGACCCGAGCGCCGGGTTCGGCCGGTTCACCCCGCGCGCCCGCAACGTGGTGCTGGCCTCGCAGGAGGAGGCGCGCACGGCCGGCAACGCCGAGATCACCCCGGGACACGTCGCGCTCGGGTTGCTCGCCGAGCCGGAGGGACTGGCGGCCGCGTTGATCGCGGCCCGGGGCGTACCCCTGGAGCGGCTCCGGGAGGCCGTCACCGCGACCCTGCCGGCGAAGGCCGCCCAGGTCCCGGACCTGATCCCCTTCGACGGGCGGGCCAAGAAGGTCCTGGAGCTGACGTTCCGGGAGGCGCTGCGCATGGGGCACAACTACGTCGGTACGGAGCACATCCTGCTCGCCCTGATCGAGGAGGAGGGCGGTGACGGCGTGCTCGGCGGGCTCGGCCTGGAGAAGGGCGCCGTGGAGTCCGCCGTGGAGGGCGCGCTGGCCGAGATCGTCCGTAAGGGGGCCTGAACCGCGTCGGGCACGCGCCACGGGGGTGCGTGCCCGACGTAGGGGGCTGTCAGTCGGCGGCGGGGAAGCCGTAGCGGGCCGCGTGCTCCGGGTCGGCCGGGTCGACCTGCCGGATGCCGGCGTCGGCGAGCCGCTTGTTCACCTCGTCGAGCCGCTCCCGGACCAGCCGGGCCTCCTCCTCGGTGACCCGGCCCCGGTGCGGCTTGCCGGCGTGCTCGATGGTGCCGTAGTCGACCTTCTCGGCACCCTTGCGGGCCTTCGGCGGGCGCACCCGCTCGGCGGTCTTCAGCAACTGGGCCATCGGCACGTCGGTGGCCATCGCGTCGAACTCGCTGGCGGTCAGCACCACCCGGCGGGGCTCGCCGCCGCCGTGCCGGTCGTGGATCTCGACCACCGCGACGTCCAGGGCCGCGTCGTCGATGCTCTCCACCTCCGTCGCGGTGGCATCCAGTTGCACGGGCCCCGCGACCAGATCGGGGTGCTCCAGCACCACGACGCGGACCACCTCGTCGTCCGGCCGCAGAACGGTGCCGCTGAAGTCGGAGACCTGGATCGTCTTCTTGCCCATGCGCGGAGCTTCTCCTGTCGATGACCGGTTGTCGGACCAGAAGAAATTACCCGACAGGTGTGCGAAAGGCCGGGCTGGACCGAACGGGTGTGTCGCGCACCGGCGGCCGGCCGGCACACCGGGCCGGTGGTCGCGGGGCGCCGCCTACGATCACGGGGTGGACAGCCCGGTCGCCGCCCCGCCGCCCCGGACCGAGGCCGAGGCGCTCGTCGTACAGGACCGGCTGCGACCGCTCGCGGACCTGACCGGACCGGGACCCGTCGCGCCCGCGACGGTGGCCGGCCTCGACGTCGCGTACGCCGAGAGCGGCGACCGGCTCGCGGCGGCCGTCACGGTGCTGGACGCCCGGACGTTGGCCGTGGTGGACCAGGCGGTCAGCGTGGGCCGGCCCGCGTTCCCCTACGTCCCCGGGCTGTTCGCCTTCCGGGAGCTGCCCGCCCTGCTGGCGGCGCTGGACCTGCTGACCGTCCGTCCGGAGCTGCTGGTCTGCGACGGGCACGGGCTGGCCCATCCCCGCCGGTTCGGGCTCGCCTGCCACCTGGGCGTGGTCACCGGCCTGCCGGCGATCGGGGTCGGCAAGACGCCGCTGGTGGGCCGGTGGGAGCCGCCGGCCGTGGCGCGCGGCGCCTGGTCCCCGCTGTGCGACGGCGGGGAGGTGGTGGGCCGGGTGCTGCGTACCAGGGACGGGGTGAAGCCGGTCTTCGTCAGCGTCGGGCACCGGATGGGGCTGGCGAACGCGTGCGCGCGGGTGCTCGCGCTGACCCCGCGCTACCGGCTGCCGGAGACCACCCGTACCGCCGACCGGCTCTGCCGTGCGGCACTCGCCGGCCGCAGCGGGGTGTGAGAAGGGAACCCCTCTCTACCGTATGCGTTAACAGGGGGCCCCTCCTTTCCGTGCCGAGCCGGGGTCGGCGGCCGGTAGTAACCTGACCCGCGGACCCGGTAGGGAGAAACGGCGGTGATCATGGCGCTACGTCGGCACGCGACGCGGCTCGCGGCGGTCTGCGTGATGCTGGGCGGCCTGGTGGCCGCCGGTGCGTCGCCGGCCCTGGCCGAGGGTGACTCGGTGCGGGTGCGCGCCACCGACAGCTTCCGGCCGGGCGGCTCGCCGGGGGCGGTCAACGTCGAGGTTCGCAAGCGCACGGAGGGCTGCGTGGTGCTGCGCACCGGGCTGGGCCTCAGCCTCGCCGGCCTCGCCGCCAACCAGGTCACCGCGCAGGTGAACCTGGAGGGCCGCTGGGTCCCGGTGCCGGTCTCCGGCGGCGGGGGAGCGGTCGCCACGGGCCGGTCCGCCCCGACGAACCCGACCCTGTGCAAGGGCAAGGGCGTCACGATGCGCTACCGGCTGGCCTTCGCGGCGGGGGCGCCCGGCGGCCGGCTCACGGTGGTCGGCGAAGCGGTCGACGGGCGGGGCCGGGCCATCGGCCGGGGCGCCGTGACGGCCCGGGTCGTCGGGTCGCCGGCCGCGAGCCCGTCGCCCACCCCGAGCCGCAGCCCGTCGCGGTCGCCGAGCCCGAGCCCGAGCCCGACGGCCGAGCCCACGACCGACGCGCCGACCGCCGGGGAGCCGACCCTGGCCGCCGTCGCCGCCGAAGCCGGCGGGGCCGGCACCGTGGCCGCGGCCGAGGAGGGCTCCGGCGGGCTGTCCTGGATCATGCTCTTCGGCGTCGGCCTGGTCGTGCTGGGCGTCGGCCTGATCGTGCTGCTGGTGCGCCGGTCGCGCGCCGACCGGCAGCCGGCCGACGACCGGGACGCCCTTTCCGGCATCCCCCTGCCGCGCAACCCCGGCGGCACCACCTACCGGTCGGGGACGCCCGCGTCGCCCCCGCCGGGCCATGGGCCGCCGACCCCCGGGGTGTACGGCCGGCCGGCCGCGCCACCGTCGGGCGGGGTGTACGGCTCCCGCCCCGGCACTCCGGCCGATCCGCCGCCCGGCGGCGGGGTCCACGGCGGCGGCGCGACGTATCCCGCCGACGGTGGCGCACCTGGGCCGGGTGAGCCCCCCGCGCCCGCAGGCGGGGGCGACGCGACGACGATCATGCCGCGCCTGCCCGGCTGAGGCCGGCCGCGTCCCCATGCTCCGATACGCTCAGGGCGTTGACGACCTGCGGCGAAGGAGCGAAGCGCGTGTCTGATCTGTCCCGGATCGTGAAGGCGTACGACGTCCGTGGGACGGTGCCGGACCAATGGGACGAACGGGTCGCCGAGGCCCTGGGCGTCGCCTTCGGTCAGGTGCTCGCCGCCGCCGGTGAGCCCGGCGACGCGGTCGTGATCGCGCACGACATGCGGGCCAGCGGGCCGGGTCTGGCGGAGGCGTTCGCCGCAGGCGTCCGGGCCGAGGGGCGCTCGGTGATCGAGCTGGGCCTCGCCTCCACCGACATGCTCTACTACGCCTCCGGCACCCTCGGGCTGCCCGGGGCCATGTTCACCGCCAGCCACAACCCGGCGCAGTACAACGGCATCAAGATGTGCCGGGCCGGCGCCCGCCCGATCGGCCAGGACAGCGGCCTGGCCGAGATCCGGGACCGGGCGCAGGCGCTGCTCGACTCCGGTGCCGCCCGCCCGGCCGGCACGCCGACGCGGCCGACGCAGCGGCGCGACCTGCGCCCGGAATACGCGGCCCACCTGCGCAAGCTGGTCGACCTGTCCGGCATCCGGCCGCTGAAGGTCGTGGTCGACGCGGGGAACGGGATGGGCGGCTGGACGGTGCCCAGCGTCCTCGGCGACACCGTGCTGCCCGCGCTGCCGCTGGAGATCGTGCCGCTCTACTTCGAGCTCGACGGCACCTTCCCCAACCACGAGGCCAACCCGCTGGATCCGGCCAACCTGGTCGACCTCCAGCGGGCCGTCCGCGAGCACGGCGCCGACCTGGGGCTGGCGTTCGACGGCGACGCCGACCGCTGCTTCGTGGTCGACGAGCGCGGCGAGGCGGTCTCCCCGTCGGCGATCACCGCCCTGGTGGCGGTCCGCGAGCTGGCCAAGCACCCCGGCTCCACCGTGATCCACAACCCGATCACGTCGCGCGCGGTGCCGGAGATCATCCGCGAGCACGGCGGCGAGCCGGTGGTCACCCGGGTGGGCCACTCCTTCATCAAGGCCGAGATGGCCCGCACCAACGCCGTCTTCGGCGGCGAGCACTCCGCCCACTACTACTTCCGCGAGTTCTGGTTCGCCGACACCGGCATGCTGGCCGCCATGCATGCCCTCGCGGCGCTCGGCGAGCAGGCCCTGCCCCTGTCCGAGCTGGCCCGCGAGTACGAGCGCTACGTCGCCTCCGGCGAGATCAACTCCACGGTGGCCGACCAGGCGGCGAGCATCGCGCAGGTGCGGGCCGCGTACCCGCAGGCGTCGGCCGACGAGCTGGACGGGCTGACCCTGAGCTTTCCCGACGGCGCCTGGTTCAATCTGCGCGCCAGCAACACGGAGCCGCTGCTGCGGCTGAACGTCGAGGCACCGACCGAGGAGCGGATGATCTCGCTCCGCGACGAGGTGCTCGACCGGGTTCGCCGATAAGATCCCCTGCGCCGGCCGGCACCGCCGATCGCCGCATACGCACCCGTGGAAGGAGCCGCACCGTGGCCCTGGACCCGCAGTTGCTCGAGATCCTCGCCTGTCCGGACACACACCACGCCCCGCTCGACTACGACGCGGGGGCGCAGACGCTGACCTGCACCGAGTGCGGGCGGATCTTCGAGGTGCGTGACGACGTGCCGGTGCTGCTGCTCGACGAGGCGCGCGGCGGACCCGCGCGGCAGTCGTGATGGAGGGTACGGCCGGGGTCAGCGGACACCGGCACGCCGACGAGTCCCTGCTGGACGACCCGGACGCCCTCGCCGCGCACGACCCGGGCGGCATGCTGCGGTTCATGGCCTCGGCCGGGGCGCAGGTGCGGGAGTCCGCCGCCCTGGCGGCGGAGGCCAACCTCACCGTGCTCGCCGACGAGGGCCGCCCCCGGGCGGTCGTCATCGCCGGCATCGGCACCGCCGGGCGTACCGGTGACGTGCTGGCCACGGTCGCCGGGCCGCGCTGCCCGGTCCCGGTCATCCCGCACCGCAGCGCCGGCGTGCCCGGCTGGGTGGGCGCGGCCGACGTGGTGATCGCGGTCAGCGCCTCCGGCCGCAGCCCCGAGGCGCTCGGCGCGGCCGAGGCCGCCCACCGCAGGGGGGCGCGGCTGGTCGCCGTCGGCGCGCCCGACTCGCAGTTGCAGTCGGTGGCCGAGCGGGCCCGGGCGCCGTTCATCCCGGTGCCCCGCCGGGCCCCGGCCCGGGCCAGCCTCTGGGCGCTCACCGTGCCGGTGCTGCTCGCCGCCCGTACGCTCGGGCTCGTGAAGGTCAACGAGGCGGATCTCGCGGAGACGGCGGCGCGGCTCGACGCCGACGCCGACCGCTGCCGTCCCACGGCCGAGTCGTTCGTCAACCCGGCGAAGTCACTGGCCCTGGGGCTGGCCGGCTCGGTGCCGATCGTCTGGGGCTCGTCGCCGCTGGCCACCGTCGCGGCCCGCCGGTTCGGCGACACCCTGTCGGCCAACGCCCGCTACCCGGTGGTCAGCGGGGCGCTGGGCGAGGCCGGCCGGGGCCGCGTCGGCCTGCTCGACGGTGTGTTCGGCGGGCTGGCCGAGGGGCAGCGGGACATCTTCGCCGACCCGGGCGAGGCCGACGACGACGGCACCCGGCTGCGGCTGGTGCTGCTGCGCGACGGCGGGCTCAACGCCGAGGACGACACCGACGAGCCGCTCGCGGTCGAGGAGCGCCGGGCCGACGCCGTGCAGACCCTCGCCGAGCGGCGCGGGGTCCGCTGCGACGTGGTGACCGCCGAGGGCGGCTCCGCGCTGGAGCGGCTCGCCTCGCTGGTGGCGGTGCCCGACTTCGCCGCCGTCTACCTCGCCCTGGCACACGGGCTGGATCCGATGGCGGTTCCGGCCATCACCGAGATGAAGGAGCTGGCGAACCAGTGAGCACGTGCGGCATCGAACGGGGAGTGGCGTGAGCGCCAACGGCGGCACCAAGGCGATCGTCGCGGCCCTGCTGGCCAACGTCGGCATCGCGGTCACGAAGTTCATCGCGTTCCTGTTGACGGGCTCCTCGTCGATGCTCGCCGAGTCGATCCACTCGGTGGCCGACTCCGGCAACCAGGGCCTGCTGCTGCTCGGCGGGCGGCGGGCCCGGCGCGAGGCCACCCCGCAGCACCCCTTCGGGTACGGCCGGGAGCGCTACGTCTACGCGTTCATCGTGGCCATCGTGCTGTTCAGCGTCGGCGGCCTGTTCGCGCTCTACGAGGCGTGGCACAAGGCGGCCGACCCGCACCCGATCGAGAGCTGGCAGTGGGTGCCGGTCGTCGTGCTGGTGGCGGCGATCGTGATGGAGAGCTTCTCCTTCCGCACCGCGATCGTGGAGTCCAACCTCATCCGGGGCAACCAGTCCTGGGTGCGGTTCATCCGCCGGTCCAAGGCCCCCGAGCTGCCGGTGGTGCTGCTGGAGGACCTCGGCGCGCTGATCGGTCTGGTCTTCGCCCTCTTCGGCGTCGGGATGACCCTGATCACCGGCAACGGCATGTGGGACGCGGCCGGCACGGCGATGATCGGCGTCCTGCTGGTGGTCATCGCGGTCACCCTGGCGATCGAGACCAAGAGCCTGCTGCTCGGCGAGGGCGCCGAGGCGACCGACGTGGCGACGATCGAGCGCGCCGTCACCGACGGCCCGGAGGTGCAGCGGATCATCCACATGAAGACGCTCTACCTGGGCCCGGAGGAGCTGTTGGTGGCCGCGAAGATCGCGGTGCCGGCGTGCGAGAGCGCCGAGGAACTGGCCCGGGGGATCAACGCCGTCGAGGCGCGGATCCGCGCGGCCGTCCCGGTCGCCCGGGTGATCTACCTGGAGCCGGACATCTGGTCCGCCGCCGCGCAGCGGGCCGGGACCGGCGCCGCCGCGCACACCGCCGCCGCCACCCCCGAAGCCGCCGCGCCGCAGGCGGCGATGGTGACCGGCGCGGACGAGTCGCACGCCGGGAGCTGACCGTGGAGCCGCTGCACGGCCCGATCCGGGACTACGCCTGGGGTTCCCGCTCGGCGATCGCCGGGTTGCAGGGGCGGGCCGTGCCCAGCGAAGGCCCGGAGGCCGAGCTGTGGCTGGGCGCCCACCCGGGCGCCCCGGCCAGGGTGCAGCGCGACGGCGAGTCGGTGAGCCTGCTCGACGTGCTGGCGGCCGAGCCGGGGCGCTGGCTCGGCGAGCGGTCGGTGCGGCGGTTCGGCACCCGGCTGCCGTTCCTGCTCAAGGTGCTCGCCGCCGAGGCCCCGCTGAGCTTGCAGGCGCACCCTGACGCGGAACAGGCCCGCGCCGGGTACGCGGCCGACGCGGCGCGGCCGGTGGGGGAGCGCAACTACGCCGACCCCCACCACAAGCCGGAGCTGCTGGTCGCGCTCACGCCGTTCGCGGCGCTGTGCGGCTTCCGCGACCCGGCGGCGTCGGCTGCGGCGCTGGCCGCCTTCGGCGTTCGGGCGCTGGAGCCGGTGGTGGCGGCGCTGCACGAGGGCACGGCGGGGCTGCGGGAGGCCGTCCGCCTGCTGCTGAGCTGGCCGGCGGACGACCGGGCGGGGCTGGTGGCGGCCGTGCTGGCATCGGGGGCCGCCGGGCCGGACGCGGAGCTGGCGCGGGCGCTGGCCGCCCACTATCCCGGTGACCCGGGAGTGCTGGTGGCGCTGCTGCTGCACCACGTCCGGCTGGCGCCGGGGGAGGCGATCTGGATGCCGGCCGGCAACCTGCACGCCTACCTGCGCGGCACCGGCGTGGAGATCATGGCGGCCAGCGACAACGTGCTGCGCGGCGGCCTGACCCCGAAGCGGGTGGACGTCGACGAGCTGCTGCGGGTGCTGCGCTTCGAGGTGCTCGGCGATCCGGTGGTGACCCCGGAGCGGGTGTCGCCGGGGGTGGTGCGCTGGCCGGTGCCGGTCGACGACTTCGCGCTGCACCGGGCGGTCGTGGCCGGGGCGCCGGTGCGGCTCGTGGTGCCAGGCCCCCGGGTGGTGCTCTGCCGCGCCGGGAAGGTCTCGGCCGACGACGGGACGGGCGCGGTCACCCTCGCCCCGGGGCAGGCCGCGATCGGTCCCGCCGACGCGGGGCCGCTCGTCCTCGACGGCGAGGGTGAGGCGTACGTGGCCACCAGCGGGCTGGGCTGAGCGGGCTGGGCTGAGCGGGCCCGGTGGGGCGGCTCGACTTCCGGTGGAGTCCCGGTCTGTTCTCGGCCCGGGCGAGGCGGGCGGGCGGAGCAGCGGGACTCGACGGATGGTGGGCGGAGGTGGCCGAATTCGCTCGACACAAATCCGGAATTTCCGGAAAAGCTTGACATGGTGCTTCCTCAGTGTAACTTCATAGGTGCGCAGCGTCACCGCGACGAAGGTCCGGCGGCGCGCGGGGAACCAAACCGGGGGGATGCACGGGGCGGCCGGACCGTGGGCGGACAGTCCGCTCACGACCGACCGCCCCGTGCGCTGTCCGTCTCCGCGCGTAAGGTGGAGGGTCGCGCAGCACTTCGTTCGTTCGACAGGAGCTTCCATGACCAGCACCCTCCCGGCGGCCCCCAGCGGCACGCCGTCCGAGGTCCGGCCGAGCACTCTCGCCGAGGGCGACTACAAGGTGGCGGATCTGTCGCTCGCCGAGTTCGGGCGCAAGGAGATCCAGCTCGCCGAGCACGAGATGCCCGGCCTGATGGCGATCCGCCGCGAGTTCGCGCAGGCGCAGCCCCTCGCCGGGGCGCGGATCACCGGCTCCCTGCACATGACGATCCAGACCGCCGTGCTGATCGAGACCCTGGTCGCGCTCGGCGCGCAGGTCCGCTGGGCGTCGTGCAACATCTTCTCCACCCAGGACCATGCCGCCGCCGCGATCGTCGTCGGCCCGGACGGCACCCCCGGCGCGCCGGCCGGCGTCCCGGTCTACGCCTGGAAGGGCGAGAGCCTCCAGGAATACTGGTGGTGCACCGAGCGGGTGCTCGACTGGCCCGACGGCCAGGGCCCCAACATGATCCTCGACGACGGCGGCGACGCCACCCTGCTCGTCCACAAGGGCGTCGAGTTCGAGAAGTCCGGGGTCGTTCCCCCGGTCGAGTCGGCCGAGTCCGAGGAATACGCGGTCATCCTGGAGGTGCTGCACCGCTCCCTCGCCGCCGACGGCCAGCGGTGGACCCGGATCGCCGCCGGCATCAAGGGCGTGACCGAGGAGACCACCACCGGCGTGCACCGGCTCTACGAGATGCACCGCGCCGGCACGCTGCTCTTCCCGGCCATCAACGTCAACGACTCGGTGACCAAGAGCAAGTTCGACAACAAGTACGGCTGCCGCCACTCGCTGATCGACGGCATCAACCGGGCCACCGACGTGCTGATCGGCGGCAAGATGGCCGTCGTGCTCGGCTACGGCGACGTGGGCAAGGGCTGCGCCGAGTCGCTGCGCGGCCAGGGCGCCCGGGTCGTGGTGACCGAGGTCGACCCGATCTGCGCCCTCCAGGCGGCGATGGACGGCTACCAGGTCTCCACCCTGGACGACGTGGTCGAGCGGGCCGACATCTTCATCACCGCCACCGGCTGCTTCGACGTCATCACCAACGAGCACATGGCCCGGATGAAGCACCAGGCCATCGTGGGCAACATCGGTCACTTCGACAACGAGATCGACATGGCTGGCCTGGCCAAGCGCTCCGACGTCGAGCGGGTCAACATCAAGCCGCAGGTCGACCTGTGGCGCTTCGCCGACGGGCACGCGATCATCGTGCTCTCCGAGGGGCGCCTGCTGAACCTGGGCAACGCCACCGGCCACCCGAGCTTCGTGATGTCGAACTCGTTCGCCAACCAGACGATCGCCCAGATCGAGCTGTTCACCAAGACCGACGAATACCCGATCGGCGTCTACGTGCTGCCGAAGCACCTCGACGAGAAGGTCGCCCGGCTGCACCTCGGCGCGCTCGGCGCAAAGCTGAGCACGCTGACCAAGGAGCAGGCGGCCTACCTGGGCGTCTCCCCGGAGGGCCCGTTCAAGCCGGAGCACTACCGGTACTGAGCCAGCACGACAGGGACCGGGTCGGCCGCGCAGCGGCGGGCCCGGTCCCTTCGCGTACGGGCGGCGGGGGCTGCGGCCCTGCGCTGAGCTGCGGCTGGGCGGGTGACGTGGCGAAGAACAACTTGACGGGGCCGGGCCGGCGGGAGGAAGGTATGGCTGCCCTAAGTTAATCGAGGCAACCCTTATCGATCACGGAGCACCGATGTTCGCCACCTACCTGATCGGCCTGCGGGAGGGCCTGGAAGCGACCCTCGTGGTCAGCATCCTGGTCGCCTTCCTGGTGAAGTCGCAGCGCCGGGACCGGCTGCCGCAGGTCTGGGGCGGCGTCGGGCTCGCGGTGGCGCTGTCGGTGCTCTTCGGCTGGCTGATCGAATACACCTCGACCTCGCTGCTGGCCCGCTCGGAGGACCGGGAGCTGTTCGAGGCGATCACCTCCGTGGCGGCCGTCGCCTTCGTCACCTGGATGATCTTCTGGATGCGCCGGGCGGCCCGGACGATCGCCGGCGAGCTGCGCGGCCGACTCACCGAGGCGCTCGCGGTCGGCTCACTCGCGGTCGCCGGGATGGCCTTCCTCGCGGTGATCCGGGAAGGGCTGGAGACCGCGCTCATCTTCTACTCCGCCGCCCAGGGCGCGGCCGGGGACAGCGGGCCGCTGCTGGCCCTGCTCGCCGGCATCGCCAGCGCCGTGGCGATCGGCGTCGGCCTCTACTTCAGCGCGCTGCGGATCAACCTGTCGACGTTCTTCACCTGGACCGGCGCGCTGCTGATCCTGGTCGCCGCCGGCATCCTCAAGTACGGCGTGCACGACTTCCAGGAGGCCGGCGTCCTGCCGGGCCTGAACGACCTGGCCTTCGACATCAGCGCGACGCTCGACCCGAGCACCTGGTACGCCGCCCTGCTCGCCGGGATGTTCAACGTCACCCCCGCCCCGAGCGTGCTGGAGATGGTCGCCTGGGTCGCGTACGTGGTGCCGGTGCTGGTGCTCTTCCTGCGCCGCCCCGCGCCCCCCGCCGGGGCGAACGCGGCCACCCCGCCGGCGGGTGCCGCCGGCGTCACCGAGTCCACCGGTCCGGCGCCCGCCTCGCCGCGCGCCTGACCAGCCCGAGGAGAAGAAACCCGATGCGTACCACCCGCTTCCTGGTGCTCGCCGCCACCGGCGTGCTCGCCACCACCGGCCTCGCCGCCTGCGGTGGGGAGGACAAGGACGCCACGGCCGACGGCGGCCCGATCGCCGTCAAGGCCACCGACACCGCCTGCGAGGTCGGCCGGACCGAGCTGGCCGCCGGTCAGACCGTCTTCGAGGTGACGAACTCCGGCGCCAAGGTGACCGAGTTCTACATCTACGCCGCCGGGGACCGGGTGATGGGCGAGGTCGAGAACATCGCCCCCGGGCTCAAGCGCGAGCTGCGCGTGGAGCTACCCGCCGGGACGTACGAGACGGCCTGCAAGCCCGGGATGAGCGGCAAGGGCATCCGGGGGGCGCTGAAGGTCAGCGGCACCGCCGCGACCGTCGCCCCCGACGCCGCGCTGGCCGAGGCCACCGCGAGCTACCAGCGGTACGTCAACAGCCAGACCGCCGCGCTGCTGACGAAGACCGAGGAGTTCGTCACCGCGGTCAAGGCCGGCGACGTGGCGAAGGCCAAGGCGCTGTACCCGGTGGCCCGCACCTACTGGGAGCGGATCGAGCCGGTAGCCGAGAGCTTCGGCGACCTCGACCCGAAGATCGACGGCCGCGAGGAGGTCGTCGAGGAGGGCATGGAGTTCACCGGCTTCCACCGGATCGAGAAGGACCTCTGGACCACCGGCGACATCAGCGCCGACGGGCCGATCGCCGACCAACTGCTCACCGACGTCAAGGCGATCGTCGCCAGGGCCAACGCCGAGAAGCTCACCCCACTCCAGCTCGCCAACGGCGCGAAGGCCCTGCTCGACGAGGTCGCCAGCGGCAAGATCACCGGCGAGGAGGAGCGGTACTCGCACACCGACCTGTGGGACTTCAACGCCAACCTGGAGGGCTCGAAGGCCGCCATCGCGGCGCTGCGCCCGGCCCTGGAGCAGCGCGCCCCCGAGCTGGTCGCCCAGCTCGACGCCGAGTTCGCCAACGTGGAGGCGGCGCTCGGCAAGCACCGCGACGGCGACGGCTGGAAGCTGCACACCGCGCTGAGCAAGGCGGAGCTGAAGGAGCTGTCCGACAGCATCAACGCGCTGGCCGAGCCGATCAGCAAGGTCGCCGCGGTCGTCGCCCGGTGACCGACGGACTCCCTGTGCAACAGACGAGCGGGAAGGGTGACGGCATGAGCGCGAGCAGGCTGTCCCGGCGGCGGGCGATCACGCTCGCCGGCGCGGGGGTCGCCGGGGTGGCGGGCGTCGCCGCCGGGGTCGGCGCGCTGGTCCGGGGCGGGGCGGAGCACGCCCCGGCCGACCAGGGCGCGGCGGCCGGGGCGGTGCCGTTCCACGGCGAGCACCAGGCCGGCATCACCACCCCGGCCCAGGACCGGCTGCACTTCGTCGCCTTCGACGTGGTCACCAAGGACCGCGCCCGGCTGGTCGAGCTGCTCGGCGAGTGGACGGCCGCCGCCGCCCGGATGACCGCCGGGCGGGACGCCGGGGTGATCGGCGCGGTCGGCGGCGTTCCGGAGGCCCCGCCGGACGACACCGGCGAGGCGCTCGGGCTGCCCCCGTCCCAGCTCACCCTCACCGTCGGCTTCGGGCCGACGCTGTTCCGCGACGCCCAGGGCCGGGACCGGTTCGGCATCGTCGACCGCCGGCCCGCCGCCCTGGCCGATCTGCCGCACTTCGCCGGGGACGCGCTGCGGCCGGAGATCTCCGGCGGCGACCTCTGCGTCCAGGCCTGCGCCAACGACCCCCAGGTGGCGGTGCACGCCATCCGCAACCTGGCCCGTATCGGCATGGGCGTGGTCAGCGTCCGCTGGTCGCAGCTCGGGTTCGGGCGCACCTCGTCGACCTCGACGGGGCAGGCGACCCCGCGCAACCTGTTCGGCTTCAAGGACGGCACGGCCAACCTCAAGGCCGAGGAGGACGGGCTGCTGCGCGAGCACCTCTGGGTCCAGTCCGGCGACGGCCCGGACTGGATGACCGGCGGGTCGTACCTGGTCACCCGCAAGATCCGGATGCTCGTCGAGACCTGGGACCGCAGCTCGCTGGTCGAGCAGGAGCAGATCGTCGGCCGGACCAAGGGCAGCGGCGCGCCGCTGGGCAGGGGTGACGAGTTCGACGAGCCCGACTTCGCCGCGAAGGGCGACGACGGCCGACCGGTGATCGCCGAGACGTCACACGTACGCCTCGCCCACCCCGACGCCAACGACGGCGCGCGGCTGCTGCGCCGCGGCTACAACTTCGTGGACGGCTCCGACGGGCTGGGCCGGCTCGACGCCGGGCTGTTCTTCATCGCCTACCAGCGGGACCCGCGCAAGCAGTTCGTCCCCGTCCAGACCCGGTTGGCCCGCAACGACGCGATGAACGAGTATCTGCGGCACGTCTCCAGCGGCATCTTCGCCTGCCCGCCGGGCGTACGCGACGGCGGCGACCACTGGGGGCGGGCCCTGTTCGGCTGAGCCGGTCACCCGCTGGCAACCCCCCGGCGACCCGCCGTCGGCTTCCCGGACGGTGCCGGTCCCACCGACCGGAACGGGGATGGAAGTATAGATCCCATGAGAGCCCGGGTACTGGTGGTCGACGACGACCCCGCGCTCGCCGAGATGCTCGGCATCGTCCTGCGCAGCGAGGGTTTCCTGCCCTCGTTCGTCGCCGACGGGGAACGGGCGCTGGCCGCGTTCCGGGAGAGTCGGCCCGACATCGTCCTGCTCGACCTGATGCTGCCCGGGATGAGCGGCATCGACGTGGCGCGGGCGATCCGGGGTGAGTCGGGCGTGCCGATCGTGATGCTGACGGCCAAGAGCGACACGGTGGACGTGGTGCTCGGCCTGGAGTCCGGCGCGGACGACTACGTGGTCAAGCCGTTCAAGCCCAAGGAACTGGTGGCCCGGATGCGGGCCCGGCTGCGCCGGGGCGAGGACGCGGCCCCGGAGCTGTTGACCATCGGCCCGCCCGGCAACCAGATCAGCATCGACGTGCCGGCGCACACGGTGAGCCGCAACGGCGAGGAGGTGAAGCTGACGCCGCTGGAGTTCGACCTGCTGGTCGCGCTCGCCCGCAAGCCGCGCCAGGTCTTCACCCGCGAGGTGCTGCTGGAGCAGGTCTGGGGCTACCGGCACGCCGCCGACACCCGGCTGGTCAACGTGCACGTGCAGCGGCTGCGGGCCAAGATCGAGCCGGATCCGGAGCGGCCGGAAATCATCCTGACGGTGCGGGGCGTGGGCTACAAGGCGGGCACCGGATAGCCTTGGTCGCACTGTGACCACCTCCCCGCCTCCCGGTCCCGCATCCACGCTCACCCGCCGGCCACCCGTCGCGCGGGAGCTGTGGCGCGCGCTGTCCGGCCGGGTGGCCCGGCTGGTGGCGGGCGTGCACCAGACGTGGCGCCGCTCGCTCCAGGTCCGGGTGGTGACCATCACACTGGTCACCTCCAGCCTGCTCGTCGGCGGCTTCGCCTACCTCATCGCCGACAAGATCACCAATATCCTGCTGGAGAACGCCGAAACCGACGTCCGGCTGCGGCTCAGCAGCGGCAGCGACTACGCGGCCAAGCAGTTCAGCCTGTTCAGCCAGGCGCAGGAGGCCCAGCTCCAGGACACCATCGACGGCACGGTCAACTACCTGGCCGGCGGCGACCCGCAGCAGACCAGCGGGGTGGTGGTGGCGATCACCGCCGACAACTACACCGGGATCATCGAGCCGCGCTTCTCGCCCGACGTCGACGTCCGGCCGCTGATCAGCCGGGAGCTGCGGGCCACCGTCGCCGACGGCAACATCGCCAGCCAGATCCGCACCGGCCGGCTCACCGGCGACACCACGAAATACCTGGTATACGGCTCCCCGGTGCCGACCCGGTTCGGCCAGGTCGAGCTCTACTACCTCGTCCCGCTGACCCGGCAGGACGCCACGGCGACCGATGCCCGGGCCACCGTGGTGGCCACCGGGGCGGCCCTGGTGCTGCTGCTCGGCCTGCTCGCCGCCCTGGTGACCCGGCTGGTGGTGACGCCCGTACGGGTGGCCGCCCGGACGGCCCAGCGGCTCTCCGCGGGTCTGCTCGACCAGCGGATGGTGGTCAACGGCGAGGACGACCTGGCGCTGCTGGCCGCCTCGTTCAACCAGATGGCGACCAACCTGCAACGGCAGATCCTCCGGCTGGAGGAGATGTCCCGGTTGCAGCGCCGGTTCACCTCCGACGTCTCGCACGAGCTGCGTACCCCGCTGACCACCGTCCGGATGGCCGCCGACCTGATCTTCGCCGAGCGGGAGGCGTTCGAGCCGGCCGTGGCGCGCAGCGCCGAGCTGCTCCAGGCCGAGCTGGACCGGTTCGAGGAGCTGCTCACCGACCTGCTGGAGATCAGCCGGTTCGACGCCGGGTTCGCCATGCTGGACGCCGAGCCGACCGACCTGGTCCCGGTGGTGCGCCGGGTCGCCGACCGGCTGGCCGGGCTGGCCGAGCGGGCCGGCGTCACCATCGACCTGGACGTGCCGGACGCCCCGGTGATCGCCGAGGTGGACCCGCGCCGCGTCGAGCGGGTGCTGCGCAACCTGGTCGGCAACGCCGTCGAACACAGCGAGGGTAGGCCCGTCCGGATCACCCTCGGCCAGGACCGGGCGGCTGTCGCGGTCACCGTCCGCGACCACGGGGTCGGCCTCAAGCCGGGCGAGGAGAAGCTGGTCTTCAACCGGTTCTGGCGGGCCGATCCGTCCCGGGCGCGGCAGACCGGCGGCACCGGCCTCGGCCTGTCCATCAGCCTGGAGGATGCCCGGCTGCACGGCGGCTGGCTGGAGGCGTGGGGCGCGCCCGGGCAGGGCGCCCAGTTCCGGCTCACCCTGCCGGCCCGGGCCGGCGACCGGCTGACCACGTCGCCGCTGCGGCTGGTCCCCGCCGACGCGGCCCTGCCCTTCGGCGGCCCCCGGGCCGGCGGGCTGCTCGCCATCGGCCCCGGCACGGGGGGCGCCCTGGCCATCGGGCCGGCGGCGGCGGGGGCCGAGGGCCGGGCGGAGGTGGGGTCGTGACGCGCCGCCGCCGGCTCGCCGGGCTGCTCGCCGGGGTGCTCCTGCTCACCGGGGCAGCCGGCTGCGGCATCCCCGAGCGGTCCGAGGTCAGGGTGGACGGGCAGGTCACCGCCGCCAAGTCCGGCTCGTCGAGCTTCCGCCGGGACGAGCCGCCGAACCGCCTCGCCAGCGGCACCGACCGCGCGGCCTTCGTCACCAACTTCCTCTCCGCCGCCGCCGGCGAGGCGGACCGCGCCTACTACCGGGTCAAGCAGTTCGTCGCCCCCGAGGGGCGCAGCCGGATCCAGGAGAAGCAGCCCAGCGAGGTGGCCCTCACCGTGGTCCGGCTGCGCGAGACGCCGGTGATCACCGACAGCACCGACGGCACCCGGGTCACGCTGCGGGTGCAGCAGATCGGCCTGCTGCGCGCCGACGGCACGCTCATGCCGCCGGTGGCCACCGAGACGGAATACCGCTTCGAGCTGCGCGCCGCCGCCCAGGAGGACAAGCCGGACACCGGCTGGTATGTCGCCGACCCGCCGCCCAACGTGCTGCTGCTCAGCGACCAGGCGCTGCGCCAGTACTACCAGACCCACATCGTCTACTTCTGGAACACCGGCCGCACCCAGCTGGTGCCCGACCAGCGCTACCTGCCGCTGGCCGTGCCCGACGAGCGGCGGGTCACCGAGGTGGTGAAGTGGCTGACCGCCGGGCCGTCGGAGTGGCTGGGGCCGGGGACGAGCCGGCTGCCCGACGGCACCCGACTGATCAACAACGCGACCGGGGCCGACGGGCGGTGGGAGGTCAACCTCGACATGCCCGTGGACGCGGACGACCGGCGGGTGGAGGAGTTCGTCGACCAGCTCGCCTGGTCGCTGCCGGAGCTGGACGGCCAGCTCGAGCTGCGGATCCACAACCAGACCCGGGTGACCGTGCCCGACCTCGGCCAGCGCCGGCGGGACCGCCCGGCGTACCCGCTGAGCGGCAACCCGCAGCGGTTCTGCGTCTACGACGGCGCGGTCCATCCGCTCGACTTCGGCGGCGGCGAGGCGCTCGGCACCGCGCCGGTCACCGAGGCGGTCAACAAGGGCGTCGTCTCGGCCGGGTTCAGCCGTTCCCGCGACGAGATCCGCGCCGCGCTGGTGACCGCCGGGGCGGACAAACGGCAGCGGCTGGTGGTCGGCGTCGGCGCGGCGCCGGTGTCGATCGTCCAGCGTGGCACCCGCACGTTCGCCACGATGGGCCAGCCGGTGTGGCTGCGCTCGCCGGCCCCCGACCGGCCGCAGGGCCTGGTGGTGGCCGACGGCGCGCTCTACCGCTTCGACTCCGGCGCCCAGTTGCGGGCCGTCCCGCTGACCGCGGAGGGCAGGGTGACGGCGGTGGCGACGTCGCTGGACGGGCACCGGATAGCGGTCATCGTCGGCGGCGCGCTGTACGTCGCGGCGGTCAACCTCAACGGCGGCGTGGTCTCCGTGGGCCCGGCCCGCCGGCTGGCCACCTCGCTGACCGACCTCTCCGCGGTCGACTGGGCGGGGGAGAACACTCTGCACCTGGCGGGCTCGGCCGGCCGGCCGGCGATCTACGACATCAGCGTGGACGGGGCCCTGGAGACGCCGCTGCGCCGGGACGTCGGCGCACGGGTCACCCACCTGTCGTCGTACCCGCTGAACGCGGTGGCGCCGTTCCCCAACGGCAACCTGATGTACGAGGCGAACGGGGTGGCCTACCGCAACAGCCCGTTCGACACGATCAAGCGGGACGAGGTGCGGGACGTGACCCCGCCGCCGGCCGGGGTGCAGGCCGGCAACCCGACCGCCCCGTTCTTCCTCTACTGAGATGCGCCTCTGGGCGGACCTGACCGACCTGGTGCTGCCAGTGGAGTGCGCCGGTTGCCGGGAGCGCGGGGCGGCCCGGCACGGGTTCTGCCCCGGCTGCGTGGCGACCCTGGCGGCGCTGCGCCCCCGACCGGTACGCCCCACCCCGGCGCCGCCGGGGCTGCCCCCGTGCGTGGCCCTCGGCCCGTACGGCGGGGCGCTGCGGGAGGCGCTGCTGGCGTACAAGGAACGGGGCCGGCACGGGCTGGCCCGGCCGCTGGGCGGGCTGCTCGCCGAGGTGGTGGCCGGCGCGGTCGGCGCGGCGCGGCCGGTGCTGCTGGTCCCGGTGCCGGACACCGCGGCGGCGGCCCGCGCCCGCTACGGCGACCACCTCGGCCGGCTGGCCCGGCACGCGGCGGCCCGGCTGGCCCGGGCCGGCTGGCCCGCGCGGGTGGTCCGGCCGTTGCGGGCGCTGCCCCGGCCGGACTCGGCGACCCTGGACAGCGCGGGCCGGGCCCGGGCGGCGGAGTCGGCGTTCCGGGCGCGGCCGGGCGTGGTCGCGCCCCGGGCCCGCGCCGGGTCGCCGACGCCGGTGGTCGTGCTGCTCGACGACATCGTCACCACCGGCGTCACCCTGGCCGCCGCCGCCCGGGTGCTCAGCGCGACGGGCCTGTCGCCAGCGGTGGCGGCGGTGCTCGCCGCCACGGAGAAACGCCGCCTTCCGTGACCCAGCGTGTTTCTGATTCACCCGAGGGTGTGGGAGCTGTGAAAATTCTGAGGCTTTGCGTGATGGGGGGTGACTGCCGGGCGAACAGGGGTTAGCGTTTTCGTGTCGGGGGTAGGAAGGCATTCCCACCCGCTCCCGGCGGTGAGAGGAGGCGTAGCCGCACTGACCCGGTCGAGCCGAGCGTGGGGTCTCCCAGAAGGCGGGCCGGCCGGGATTTCCGGATCGAAGACCGTCCGAACAAGGGAGGTCACGTGGACATCGTGGTCAAGGGCCGCAACGTCGAGGTCCCGGATCATTACCGGGTGCACGTAGCCGAGAAGCTCGCAAAGATCGAACGTTACGATCACAAGCTTATTCGCGTCGATGTCGAGTTGTTCCACGAGCGCAATCCGCGCCAGTCCGACCATTGCCAGCGGGTCGAGATAACGTGCGTTTCCCGTGGTCCGGTGATTCGGGCCGAGGCCTGCACCGACGATTTCTACAGCGCACTCGACGCCACGATCGCCAAGCTGGACAACCGGCTGCGCCGCGCGGCGGACCGCCGTCGGGTCCACCGGGGGCGGCACGCGCCGATCTCCGTCGCGGCGGCCACGGCGGATCTGCCGGTCGCCGACCTCGGGGCCCCCGTCGCGGCCCTCGACGGCGCCCGCTCGGCCACCGCCGTCGCCGAGCGGCTCGAGGAGGAGCCCGACGACCAGCCGTGGCACATCGCCCGGGCGAAGGTCCACCCCGCCGAGCCGATGACCATCGACGACGCGCTGTTCCAGATGGAACTGGTCGGGCACGACTTCTACCTGTTCCACGACAAGGAGTCCGGCCGCCCCAGCGTCGTCTACCGGCGACACGCCTACGACTACGGCATCATCTCCCTCGACACCTGACCCGACGGCCGCCCCGCTGGCCCGGTCGGGTCAGCGGGGCGGGTCCGTGGCGAGCCGGGCGTACAGGAGCGAGTCGACGCGGGTGCCCCCGGGGCCGGGCAGCCGGCCGCGCATGAGGCCCTCCCGGGTGAAGCCGGCCCGCTCCAGGACCCGCTGCGAGGCCGCGTTCTCCGGCCGGGTGCCCGCCCAGACCCGGGCCAGCCCGACCCCGTCGAACGCCCACCCGGCGACCAGGCGCACCGCCCGGGTGGCCAGGCCCCGGCCCCGTCCGGCCGGCAGCAGGCTGAAGCCGATCATCGCCTGCCCGGTCGCCTGCTCGTCGTGGTAGAGCATGCACCCGCCGGCCAGCTCGCCGCTGCCCGCGTCCACGATGGCCAGGTCGGCCGCGACCCCGGCCAGCCAGCGGCTGCCGGCCAGCCGGCAGCGCCGCTCGACGTCGGCGGGCATCGGCGCGCGCGGGGGCACCCGGTTCGCGACGACCTCGGGCAGGCTGTGCAGCGCGAACAACGCCTCCGCGTCGTCCGGGACGACCGGGCGCACGGTCACCACGCCGTCGGTGAGCCGGCCGCCGGGCAGGTCGGGCAGGAGGCGGGGCACCGGGCCGGGCGGGTCGTCGGCCAGGCGTACCCAGCAGATCAGGTCCTGCCGGCCGCCGCCGCGCGCCAGGTTCGCCGCCCGGCGTACCCCCTCGTGCCGGAACCCGGCGGCGAGCGCGACCCGCTGGCTGGCCGTGTTCTCCGCGTGGGTGAGCAGCTCCAGGCGGGCCGTGCCGCGCGCGAAGGCCGCCGCCGCCAGCGCCCGGGCCGCGGCGGTGGCCACCCCGCGACCCCGCGCCCAGGGCGCGACCCAGTAGCCCAGCTCGGCCTGCCTCCGCACCGGCACCAGGTTGCCCAGACCCGTGCCGCCGAGCAGCCGGTCGGTGGCCGGGTCCGCGATCGCGTACGCGGCCCCGCCGGTGGCCCGGGCCGCCGGGGCACCCTCGGCCACCCACCACCGGGCGTCGGCCTCCGTGTACGGACTGGGCATGCCGGAGATGAACCGCTGGGTGAGCGGGTCGGCGCAGCCCGCCGCGACGTCCGGCACGTCCTCGGCGCGGAACGGCCGCAGCCGCACCCCCTCGCCCTCGACGGTGTCGGGCAGGTCCGTCAGGTTCATGCCCCGCTCCCGGTCGGCGCGGGGGCGGTCACGGCCAGGTCCCCGGGCAGCAGCGACGCGACCCAGGCGTCGGCCCGGGTGCCGGCGCGGGTGGCCAGGAAGCCCCGGGCGGTGCCCTCCATGGTGAACCCGGCCTTCTCGGCGGCTCGGCGGGAGGCGGTGTTGCCGACGAGCGCGCGCCACTCGACGCGGGCGAGGCCGAGGGTGGTGAAGCCCCAGGCGGTCAGGGCGGCGGTCGCGGCCGGCTGGTACCCCCGGCCCCGGGCGTGCGGCGCGGTCATGAAGCCGACCATGCCCTGCACCGGGTCGGCGGCGGCGATCCGCAGGTCGACCGAGGCGACGTACCGGTCGTGGCCGTCGGCGACCGTGAAGTACGCGCCGGTGCCGCGCGCCCAGGCCGCGTCGGCGACGTCGCGCTTGAACCCCTCGGCGTGGGCCCGCTCGTACGGGGCCGGCACCGTGGTCCACTCGATCGTCTGCGGGTCCCGGCAGGTCTCGGTGATCGCGTCGAGGTCGCGTTCCTCGATGGGCCGCAGCCGCAGCTCGTGCGCCCCGACGGTGGCGAACAGGGTAGGCTGCGGCCGGCCGAAGACGGCGGCCCGGCGGGCGTCGAGGGTGTCCGGCCCGGCGGGCCCGGGCGTGCCCGGCGCGGGCAGGTCCTCGGGGAACAGCGAGCCGACCCAGCCCTCCCGCCGCCCGCCCGGCGACGGGTCGGCCAGCCGCAGCTCGCCCTCGACCCGGAACCCGGCGCGCAGCGCCGCCAGCCGGGAGGCGTGGTTGCCGATCTCGGCCTGCCAGATCAGCCGGCGCAGCCCCAGCGCGTCGAACGCCCAGCGGGCGACCGCCCGGGTGGCCCGGGTGGCGACCCCCCGGCCCCGGGCCCACGGTGCCACCCAGTAGCCGACCTCGCCGGAGTCCGTGCTCCGGTCCAGCGCGACCAGCCCGCACGAGGCGAGCAGGTCGCCGGTGGCGGCGTCGCAGACGGCGAACGGCGCGCGGGACCCGGCCCGCCAGTCCCCGGCGCTGATCTCGCCGACGTAGGCGCGGGCGTGTTCCGGCAGGTACGGGCGCGGTACGCTGGTCCAGCGCTGGATGTCCGGATCCTGGCAGGCCCGGTGCACGGCGTCCGCATCGGCTGCCCGCCAGGGGCGCAGCAGCAGGCCGTCCTCGGTGAGCTCCACGGGTTCCACCTGAGCCATCGTGCCGGATCTTTCGCGCTGGGCGTAACCGGTTATCCCGCCGCCCGGCGGGCGGTCGGAGTGTTATGTCGGTTTCTCGCCGATCGGACCGCCGCCACCAGTGACCATCGGGCCCACGGAGCGCCTACGATGGGTCGAGACTGTCTAGGGGAGCGTTGATCCGTGTCGATTCTGGAAAAGGTCCTTCGCGCGGGCGAGGGACGCATGGTGCGCCGGCTGAAGGCCATCGCCGCCGCCGTCAACTCGATCGAGGACGACTACGTCAACCTCACCGACGACGAGCTGCGGGGTCTCACGGACCAGTACCGGGAACGGCTCGCCGACGGTGAGACCCTCGACGACCTGCTGCCGGAGGCGTTCGCCACGGTGCGCGAGGCCGCCGCCCGGGTGCTCGGCCAGCGGCCGTACGACGTGCAGGTGATGGGCGGCGCGGCGCTGCACTTCGGCAACATCGCCGAGATGAAGACCGGTGAGGGCAAGACCCTGACCTCGGTCATGGCCGTCTACCTCAACGCGCTGTCCGGCAAGGGCGTGCACGTGGTCACGGTCAACGACTACCTGGCCCAGCGCGACGCCGCCTGGATGGGCCGGGTGCACGAGTTCCTGGGCCTGACCGTCGGCGTGGTGCTGCCCAACCGGCCGGCGAGCGAGCACCGCGCCGCGTACGAGTGCGACATCACCTACGGCACCAACAACGAGTTCGGCTTCGACTACCTGCGCGACAACATGGCCTGGTCGAAGGACGAGCTGGTCCAGCGCGGCCACAACTTCGCGGTGGTCGACGAGGTCGACTCGATCCTGATCGACGAAGCCCGGACGCCGTTGATCATTTCCGGCCCGGCCGAGCACTCGGCCCGCTGGTACGGCGAGTTCGCCGGCGTGGTGGCCCGTCTCCAGTCCGGCAAGGACGGCGAGGGCGACTACGAGGTCGACTACGCCAAGCGCACCATCGCGGTGACCGAGCGCGGCGTGGCCAAGGTGGAGGACCGGCTCGGCATCGACAACCTCTACGAGTCGGTGAACACCCCCCTCGTGGGCTACCTCAACAACGCGATCAAGGCCAAGGAGCTCTACAAGCGCGACAAGGACTACATCGTCAGCGACGGCGAGGTCCTGATCGTCGACGAGTTCACCGGCCGCATCCTGCACGGCCGCCGCTACAACGAGGGCATGCACCAGGCGATCGAGGCCAAGGAGGGGGTGGAGATCAAGCAGGAGAACCAGACCCTGGCCACGATCACCCTCCAGAACTACTTCCGTCTCTACGAGAAGCTCTCCGGGATGACCGGCACGGCCCAGACCGAGGCGGGCGAGTTCAACAAGGTCTACAAGGTCGGCGTGGTGAGCATCCCGACCCACCGGCCGATGGTCCGGCAGGACCGGGCCGACGTCATCTACAAGACCGAGAAGGCCAAGTTCAACGCGGTCGTCGAGGACATCGCCGAGCGGCACCAGGCCGGCCAGCCGGTGCTGGTGGGCACCGTCTCGGTGGAAAACTCGGAGATCATCTCGCAGCTGCTGCGCCGCCGGGGCATCCCGCACGCCGTGCTGAACGCCAAGTTCCACGCCCGCGAGGCCGAGATCGTCGCCCAGGCCGGGCGCAAGGGCGCGGTCACGGTGGCCACCAACATGGCCGGCCGGGGCACCGACATCCTGCTCGGCGGCAACGCCGAGTTCCTCGCCGCCAACGAGCTGCGCCAGCGCGGCCTCGACCCGGCGGAGAACGAGGAGGAGTATGCCAAGGCGATGGAGGAGGTCCTGCCCAAGTGGAAGCAGGCCTGCGACGCCGAGGCGGAGGAGGTCTCCGCCGCCGGCGGGCTCTACGTGCTGGGCACGGAGCGGCACGAGTCCCGGCGGATCGACAACCAGCTGCGCGGCCGGGCCGGCCGGCAGGGTGACCCGGGCGAGTCCCGCTTCTACCTCTCGTTGCAGGACGAGCTGATGAAGCGCTTCCGGGCCGGCGCGGTCGAGGCGGTGATGGACCGCTTCAACATCCCGGAGGACGTGCCCATCGAGTCGAAGATGGTCACCCGTCAGATCAAGAGCGCGCAGGCCCAGATCGAGGGCCAGAACGCCGAGATCCGCAAGAACGTCCTCAAGTACGACGAGGTGCTCAACAAGCAGCGCCAGGTCATCTACGCCGAGCGCCTGCGGGTGCTCAACGGCGAGGACCTCTCCGACCAGGTCCGCAACATGATCGACGACGTCGTCGGCGCGTACGTCGTCGGCGCCACCAGCGACGGGTACGCCGAGGACTGGGACCTCGACCAGCTCTGGGCCAGCCTCAAGCAGCTCTACCCGGTCGGGATCATCCTGGAGGAGCTGGACGAGGAGCTGGGCTCCCGGGCCGGCATGGACCAGGACTTCCTGGTCGCCCGCCTCAAGGAGGACGCGCACGCCGCGTACGACCTGCGCGAGGAGAAGCTCGGCACCGACGGTACCCGTGAGCTGGAGCGGATGGTGCTGCTCCAGGTCATCGACCGCAAGTGGCGCGAGCACCTCTACGAGATGGACTACCTCCAGGAGGGCATCAGCCTGCGGGCGTACGCCCAGCGCGACCCGGTGGTGGAATACCAGCGTGAGGGCTTCGACATGTTCGCGACCATGATGGACGGCATCAAGGAGGAGACGGTCGGCTTCCTCTACAACCTGGAGGTCCAGGTCCAGGAGGCCGAGCCCGAGGCCGAGGAGGTGCAGCTGCTGGAGAAGCCGGTGGAGATCAAGGCCAAGGGCCTGGGCCGCGCTCCCCAGCAGCAGGGTCTGCAATACTCCGCGCCGACCATCGACGGCGAGGCGGGGGCCGGCGCGGTCGCCGTGGAGCGGCCCGAGGGGCAGGCACCGCCGGTGCGCAAGCCCCGCGCGGAGCGCCCGGCCCGGCCAGTCCCCCCGCCGGCCCCGGAGCCCCAGCGCGCCCCGGCCGCGTTCGGCGGTAGCGGGCAGGCGATGGCGGCCAGCTCGGCCCGCCGCCCGGCCCCCGGGCAGGCGGAGTCCGGCAACACCTCCCGCAACGCGCCCTGCCCGTGCGGCTCCGGCCGCAAGTACAAGCGCTGCCACGGCGCCGCCAACGGCGGCAACTGACCCGCCGCGACACCGACGGGCCCCGGCGACCACGCCGGGGCCCGCCCGCGTCTGTCCGTAGTCCGGCTGCTACGTGCCGGGGCGGTCCGGTCAGAGAACCTGGAGGGCGGTGCAGAGCCAGCGTCCGCGGCGGTGCTCCAGGCGCAGCGCCATCGCCCAGGTGCGGCCGGTGGCGGTGGTCAGGACGGCGGCGGCCTCCACGGCCGCCGGGCGGGGTTCGCAGACCCGCAGCCGGCGCAGCCGTACGGTGGGGCGGGTCGAGCGGCGGCGCACCGGGCCGGCGCGGGCGGCGGCCCTGGTCAGCTCCTGTGCCACGTCGACCGCCCGGGCCGGCTCGGTCAGCGGGCGGATCTGCCCGGGCGGCCGGTAGCCGTTGACGATCTCCAGGCAGGTGGCGACGAACCGCTGGGCGGCCCGGGTGGCCTCCGGGGTGGCGGTCACCAGTGCGGCCGGCGGCGGGGCGGTCGGGGCGGCCCGGCCGGGGCGGCCGGGGGCGGGGCGCGGGTCGTGCGGTCGCCCGCCGGGGCGGCCCGGGCCGCGCCGGTGCGCCTCGAACAGGTCGAGGGCCAGTTGGGCGGCGACGGGGCGGGGCCAGCCCTCGGCCGGCTCCTCCACGAACGGCGGGTCGAGCGGCGGCGCGGGCCGCACCCGGACCGGGGGACGGACGGGCCCGGGTCGGCGGGACTCGATCATCGCAACCCCCGATGCTTGCGTTTGCCTTCGTTTGCCTCCGACAGCCTCGATTCTCGGGCATGCAACGGCCATGGTCAATGGCACCAGGTGCGGCGGAGACTACTCCGGGTCGCGGTCGGTCAGGGGGTTGCCCCGAACCCACTCGGCGGTCTCGGCGTACTTGCGCTCGATGTACTCCTCCAGCCGGGCGCGCTCGACGCGCCACTGCCCCCGGCCGCCGATCTTGATCGCGGGCAGCTCGCCGCTGCGCACCATGTGGTAGACCTGCGAGTCCGACACATTGAGCTCGGCGGCCACGTCGGAGAGCAGCAGGAACCTCGGCTCCACGGAATCTCCCGGGGTTGGGATCGTTTGCTTCAGTTTGCCACCCGCTGCCGACAACGCCGCCCCGCGCCGGTCGTCGCGCCGCCCCGGGCGGCCCGCGCGGCAGCTTCCCGCCGGGCGGGTGCGCGGTGTATGACGGTCACGGCGTACGGCATGATCGGCGACAGGGCCCACGCACGTCGGCCCGGAGGCGGAGGGAGACCACCGGTGAACGACCAGCTTGTCCGGGTGTACGTGCCGGCGATCGTGCCCATGCTCGCCCGCCTGCCCGAGCAGGGGCTGCCCGAGACGGACGCGCACGCCGTCACCCCGGCCCTGCGCGAGTGGTACGCCGAGGGCGACGAGGAGGAGCTGGAGTACGTCGCGTTCACCCGGGCCGCCCAGGACGCCCTGCTCCTGCTGCGCGACCACCCGGCCGCGTCCCGCCGCCGGGTGGTGATCTCGGTCGACGTGCCGGCCGCCGCGCTGCGCCGCACCGACGACGTGCTCGGCTCCAGCGCCGTCCGGCTGGTACGCCCGGCGCCGGTGTCGGCCGTCGCCGCCCTGCACGTGGACGGCGACGACGCGGTCGCCGCCGTGTCGGAGGCCGCCGCCGTGGCCGCCGAGGCCCTGGCCGGCGACCCGGACGCCCAGTTCACCGTCGACGGCGCGGAGGACCACGAACTGGAGTGGTACGACGTCACCGAGCTGGAGCAACTGCTCCGCGCCGCTTCCTGACGCACGCCGCGCCTGCCCTGCTCCGGAGCCCGCCGGCCCCTCAGCGATCGGCGTTCGCCTCCACCGGCTCCGCCTCGTCGTCGTCCCCGGCGGCGTCGTCGGGCGACGGGCCCAGGGTGCGGCCGAAGGCGATCAGCGCGGTGAGCGCGCCGACGAAGAGCACCCAGATGCCGTTGTCGACCCGGGAGGTGCCCAGCGAGGTCTGCGCGACGGAGTCCGCCTCGCTCAGCGCGCCGGCCAGGTCGAGCAGGGACCGCCCGCCGACCCGGATGACGACCTCGGCGAGCAGCAGGAGCAGGCCGGGGCCGGCCCCGGCCAGCAGGTAGCCGGGCCAACGGACGTCGCCCGCCGCCGGGTCGCGCCGCTGGGCGCGGCGCCGGGCCCAGGTCAGGTACGCGAAGGCGAGCAGCCCGGACACCAGGCCGGCGAGCAGGGACTCCGTCCGGGACACCCACTTGGCGGCGGTGACCAGCGACTCCTGGGTGTCGCCCGCCCCGAACAGGTCGAACAGCGGGTCCCGGGCCCGGCTGAACGCCACCACGAAGACCAGCGCCCCGAGCGCGGCGGTGACCACCGCCCCGGCCACCCGGGCGTTGCCCGCGCCGGCCACCGCGCCGCCGATGGTCGCCGCCGCGGCGGCGGTGCCGGCGATGACGTTGGTGGTGGCGTTGTCGAAGTAGGTCAGGTTGATCACCACGGCGGCGGCGAGCCCGACGAGCAGGCCGGTGCCCGTCGCGACGACGAAACGCAGGGTGGCCCGGTCCACGCCGCGCCGGGCCAGCAGCAGGTTCGTCACCGACAGGGCGACCGCCGCGCCGGCCACCAGCGCGGCCGAGATCACCCCGGGCAGCGCGAACGCGGAGAGACTGATCGCGGTGACGCCCGCCTGGGCGGAGGCGATCGCCGCCCGGGTGGACCAGAGCATCGCCGCCAGCCAGCCGACCGCCAGCAGCGCGAGCACGACCGCCCCGGGGGCGCGGGCGAGCGTACCCCCGGCGGCCTGGAGAGAATCGGCGGTCGGCTCCCGCTCAGCGGCCGGGTCGGTCCCCACCGGCCGGTCCGGCTCCTCGGCCGTGGAGCTGCCGGGCTGGTTGCTCATCGTCTCCCCTTCGACGGGCGCCCGGCCCGCGTCGGCGCTGCCGGGACGCGGCGGGCTGGTCACCGGCCACCCAGGGTACGCGCTGGGCGTGCCGTCGGGCCGGGGCCATGCTGGCGGGGAGGGCAGGCCGGCTGGCGGGCCCGCGGCCGGGCCGGGCCGGCCGCCGGAACGGGCTCGGGGCCGACCCGTGGAAGAATCGGCGCAGGTCCCGCCGCCGCGACCGGTACACCGCGCGGTGCCAGGCGTCCGGTCACCCGGCCGGCCGCCCGCGGGTCCGGTTTCGCCACCGCTGTCGAGATCGCCAGGAGCGCTGATGGACGCCGTGTTCTCCGTACCCGAGCCGCACAACGAGCCGGTCCGCACCTACGAGCCGGGCGGCGTCGACCGGGAACGGCTCCAGCGGAGGCTGGCCGAGTTGGCCGCCGAGCGGATCGACCTGCCGATGACCATCGCCGGCGAGCAGCGGATGGCCGGCGGCGACCCGATCGACGTGGTCCAGCCGCACCGGCGCGCCCACGTGCTCGGCGTCACCGGCCACGCCACCCACGACGACGCCCGCGCCGCCGTCGCCGCCGCGAAGGCGGCCGCCCCGATGTGGCGGTCGCTGCCGTTCGCCGAGCGCGCGGCGATCTTCCTGCGGGCCGCCGAGCTGCTCGCCGGCCCCTGGCGGGACACCCTCAACGCGGCCACGATGCTCGGCCAGTCGAAGACCGCCGTGCAGGCCGAGATCGACTCGGCGTGCGAGCTGATCGACTTCCTCCGGTTCAACGTGTTCTTCGCCCGGGGCCTGCTGGAGGAGCAGCCGCTCTCCTCGCCCGGGGTGTGGAACCGGTTCGACCACCGTCCCCTGGAGGGCTTCGTCTACGCGGTCACCCCGTTCAACTTCACCGCGATCGCCGGCAACCTCCCCTCCGCGCCGGCCCTGCTCGGCAACACGGTGGTCTGGAAGCCGGGCCCGACGCAGCAGTTCGCCGCGCACTTCACCATGCGGCTGTTCGAGGCGGCCGGCCTGCCGCCCGGCGTGATCAACATGGTCACCGGCCGGGGCGAGGAGGTCTCCGACGTGGTGCTCGCCGACCCTGACCTGGCCGGCATCCACTTCACCGGCTCCACCAGGGTCTTCCATCATTTGTGGCGGACCGTCGGCGAGAACATCCACCGCTACCGGGGCTACCCGCGCCTCGTCGGAGAGACCGGCGGCAAGGACTTCGTCGTCGCGCACGCCAGCGCCGACGTCGACGCGCTGCACACCGCCCTGATCCGGGGCGCGTACGAGTACCAGGGCCAGAAGTGCTCGGCTGCGTCGCGGGCGTACGTGCCCCGGTCGCTGTGGGAGGGCGGACTGCGCGACCGGCTGGCCGCCACCGCCGACTCGCTGACCTACGGCGACGTCACCGACTTCACCAACTTCGGCGGCGCGGTGATCGACTCCAGGGCGTTCGACCGGCACGCCGCCGCGCTGGAGCTGATCTCCGGCGACCCCTCCTGCACCGTGCTGGCCGGCGGCACCGCCGACGACTCGGTCGGGTGGTTCGTCCGGCCGACCCTGTTCGAGTGCTCCGACGCGGCACACGAGACGTTCACCACCGAATACTTCGGCCCGATCCTCGGCGTGCACGTTTTCGACGACGCCCGCTTCGACGACGTCGTGGCCCAGGCCGAGTCGATCGCCCCGTACGCGCTGACGGGGTCGATCTTCGCCACCGACCGCCGGGTGGTCGACGCGGTGGCCGAGCGGATGCGGTACGCGGCCGGCAACTTCTACATCAACGACAAGCCGACCGGCGCGGTGGTCGGGCAGCAGCCCTTCGGCGGCGCCCGCGCCAGCGGCACCAACGACAAGGCCGGCTCCTGGCACAACCTGGTGCGCTGGATGTCCCCCCGGACGATCAAGGAGACCTTCGTCCCCCCGACGGACCACACCTACCCCCACATGGGCTGAGTGCGCAAGGAAGGGCCCCCTGTCATCGCTTTCTGTTGTACAGGGGGCCCTTCCTAACGCCCGAGGTCACGTCCGCGCCACGCCCGCGGCGGGGGCGCGGCGCGTGTCAGGTCACCGTCCCTTAACGGACTGTCGCCGGCCGACAGTGCACATTGGAAGCCATCCGGGTGGCGAAAGTGGCAAATCCTGGACGTCGGGTCGGCAAAGTGGCAGCGTAATGGGCATGGCGGATTCCGGAGTGAACCCCACGGCGGCGGCCCTCCTCGGGCTGCTCCACGAGGGTCCCATGACAGGCGGTCAGCTGATGGCCGCCGCCGAGCGCAAGCTCGCCCCGTACTGGTCGATGACCCGCAGCCAGGTCTACCGGGAGCTCCCGGTGCTGGCCGAGCGCGGTCTGGTGCGGCTGGGCAAGCCCGGCCCCCGGTCGAGCCAGCCGTACGCGATCACCGCGGCCGGGAAGCGGACGTTCTCCCGGTGGCTGGCCGAGGATCCGGGGCGCGACACGATCCGCAACCCGATCGCCCTGCGGATCGCGTTCGGCAGCCTGCACTCGGCCAACCAGCTGCGCAACCTGCAGGCCTCTGCCAACGAATATCACACGGAGGCCCTCGCCCGGGTGCGGGAGCAGGTGAAGAACGCCAAGAAGGAGGGCGACGACTTCGACGCCAGCGCGCTGGAGTTCGCCGTCGCCTACCACAAGGCCGCCCTGTCCTGGTTGAAGAGCGCCCCGGTCGGCTGATCCTTCCCGTGCGGCCCGCCACCCCGCCTCCGGGCCGCACGGGAGGGCTCGAAAGGCCGCACGGGAGGGCACGAAGGTCGCGCCCCGCCCCGCCGGGGACAGTTTTGGCTCGTGACCGCGGGGCTGGCAAGCCCACCCGGCGTCCCCGCAGTACGCTTGTCAGTCGTGACCGCTGCCGATTACGCCGAACAGCTCAAGGAACTCGACGCCACCCTGCGCAACATCGAGGCCGTGCTCAACATCGACCGGCTGCACGAGGACAAGGCCCGGCTCGAGGAGCAGGCCTCCGCGCCGGACCTGTGGGACGACCAGGCCAAGGCACAGCAGGTGACCTCCCAGCTGTCCTACGTCAACGGCGAGATCAACAAGCTGGGCAGCCTGCGCTCCCGGCTCGACGACGCCAAGGTGCTGCTGGAGCTGGCCGAGGCCGAGGACGACCCTGGCGTGCTCGCCGAGGTGGAGACCGAGATCGGGGCGCTCACCAGGAGCATCCAGGACATGGAGGTCCGCACCCTGCTCTCCGGCGAGTACGACTCGCGGGAGGCGCTGGTGGCGATCCGGGCCGGCGCGGGCGGCGTGGACGCGGCCGACTTCGCCGAGATGCTGCTGCGGATGTATCTGCGCTGGGCCGAGCGGCACGGCTACCCGACCGAGGTCTACGAGACCTCGTACGCCGAGGAGGCCGGCCTGAAGTCCGCGACCTTCGCCGTCAAGGTCCCGTACGCCTACGGCACCCTCAGCGTGGAGTCCGGCACCCACCGCCTCGTCCGGATCAGCCCGTTCGACAACCAGGGCCGCCGGCAGACCAGCTTCGCCGGCGTGGAGGTCCTGCCGGTCACCGAGCAGACCGACCACATCGACATCCCCGAAAACGAAGTACGGGTCGACGTCTACCGGTCCTCCGGCCCGGGCGGGCAGAGCGTCAACACCACCGACTCGGCCGTGCGGCTCACCCACATCCCGACCGGCATCGTGGTGACCTGCCAGAACGAGAAGTCCCAGTTGCAGAACAAGGCGTCCGCGCTGCGGGTGCTCCAGGCCCGGCTGCTGGAGCGCAAGCGGCAGGAGGAGCAGGCCAAGCTGGACGGCCTGAAGACCGACGCCGCCGGCTCGTGGGGCGACCAGATGCGCTCGTACGTGCTGCACCCGTATCAGATGGTGAAGGATCTCCGAACCGAGCAGGAGACGGGCAATCCGAGCGCGGTCTTCGACGGTGAGCTGGACAGCTTCATCGAGGCCGGTATCCGGTGGCGCAAGCAGCGCCAGCTCGCCGGCGACGCTGCGTGATCACTCGTGGGCGGAGCGCGTCGTCGATCTCCCCCTAACCGGGCGTTTCGATGACGCGCCTCGCATCAACGGGGCGTGGGGCTTGGCTCATCGGTTACACCGCGTAGACTCACCACCCGTGATTCAGCTTGAGCAAGTGACGAAGACGTACCCGAAGGCGTCCCGGCCTTCGCTCGACAACGTGTCCGTCTCGATCGAGAAGGGCGAGTTCGTCTTCTTCATCGGCCCATCCGGCTCCGGCAAGTCCACCATCATCAAGCTGCTGCTGCACGAGGTGACCCCGAACAAGGGGCGCGTCGTCGTCAACAGCAAGGACGTGACCTCGATGCGGTCGTGGAAGCGCCCCCACTTCCGGCGTTCCATCGGCTGCGTCTTCCAGGACTTCCGGCTGCTGCCGAACCGCACCGCGTACGAGAACGTGGCGTTCGCCCTTGAGGTGATCGGCAAGACCAAGGCGGTCGCCCGCCGGGTCGTGCCCGAGGTGCTGGAGTTGGTCGGGCTCGGTGGCAAGGAGCACCGCTACCCGCACGAGCTCTCCGGCGGTGAGCAGCAGCGGGTGGCCGTGGCGCGGGCGTTCGTGAACCGCCCGCTGATCCTGCTCGCGGACGAGCCGACCGGAAACCTGGACCCGGACACCTCGATCGAGATCATGCGCCTGCTGGACCGGATCAACCGCACCGGAACGACCGTCGTGATGGTCACGCACGACTCGAACATCGTGAACCAGATGCGCCGCCGGGTCGTCGAGATCGAGAGCGGCCGCATCGTGCGTGACCAGGCCCGCGGCGTCTACGGGTGAGCCGGCGCTCCGCCCCTGTGCAGCCTGACGACGAACACCTCACGCCGGAGACCCGGAGGAATTCCCGATGCGCGTGAAATACGTCCTGTCCGAGGTACTGGTCGGACTGTGGCGCAACGTCACCATGACCATCGCGATGATCATCACGCTGGCCGTGTCGTTGACCATGCTCGGTGTCAGTGGCCTGGTGTACAGCAAGGTCGACGACATGAAGGACCTGTACTACAAGAACATCCAGGTCTCGATCTTCCTGAAGGGGGAGGTCACCGAGCAGGAGCGCACCGACCTGCAGACCAAGCTCGACGGTGACCCCCTGGTGAAGGAGGTCATCTACGTCAACAAGGACGAGGCGTACAAGCGCTTCCAGGAGATGTACCAGGACGCGCCGGACCTGGTCACCGCCGTGAAGCCGGACCAGCTGCCCGAGTCCTTCCGGCTCACGCTGGTCAACCCCGAGCAGTACAAGAGCATCTACGACCAGTACAAGGACACGGCGGGCGTCGACGAGATCGTCGACCAGAGCCGGCTGCTGGACAAGATCTTCGACCTCTTCACCGCCGGTCAGAACATCGCCCTGGCCGGGGCGATCGCGATGGCCATCGCAGCCCTGCTGCTGGTCGCCAACACCATCCAGGTGGCCGCGTACAGCAAGCGGCGCGAGGTGGCGGTCATGAAGCTGGTCGGCGCGTCCAACTGGTTCATCCAGGCACCGTTCGTCCTGGAGGCGGTGGTCGCCGGTCTGATCGGTTCGTTCCTCGGCCTGGGTGCGCTGATCGCCTTGAAGTTCTTCCTGTTCGACGGCTCCCTGAGCGCGTTGCAGGGCCTGTTCTCCCCGGTGACCTGGAGCGACATCTTCCTGATGTTCCCGATCATGGCGGGCGTCGGCGCACTGGTCAGCGCCGTCACCGGCTGGGTCACCCTCCGGTTCTACCTGCGCGTCTAGTCGCCCACCGGGTCTGCCGGCGACAGCGGAGGCCCTCCGGCCGCGGAATAATCCGCGCCGGGGGGCCCTTGTCGTTCGGGTAGCATGATCTCCGCTTCCGGCCCGCCGGCTCAGGGCCGGGGCCGGGGCCGAACGAGGGGAGGTGGCGCCGATGCCACGGGAGAAGGGGCGCAAGGTCGTCGCCTCCAACAAGAAGGCGCGGCACGATTACGCCATCCTCGACACGTACGAGGCGGGCATGTCGCTGACGGGCACCGAGGTGAAGTCGCTGCGCGCGGGGCGGGCGTCGCTGGTCGACGCGTTCGCCCAGGAGCGCAACGGCGAGCTCTATCTGCACGGCATGCACATCCCGGAGTACACGCAGGGCACCTGGACCAACCACGAGCCCAGGCGCACCCGGAAGCTGCTGCTCAAGCGGCTGGAGATCGACCGCCTGATCGGCAAGACCCGCGAGGGTGGGCTCACCATGGTCCCGTTGCAGGTCTACTTCTCCGACGGCTGGGCCAAGGTGGAGATCGCCCTGGCGAAGGGCAAGAAGACGTACGACAAGCGCCAGGACCTGGCCAAGCGGGACGCGGAGCGGGAGATCGCCCGGGTGTCCGGCCGGCGCGGCAAGGGCATGGACGGCTGAGACATCCTGTTTGTCCGCCTCGGCGCGCCGGGGCGGGGCTCGGGGATGAAACCCGTTGCGGCAGGCGTTAGGCTTGGTGGTGCCGCCACACCGGCGGCCCGTCGAGGGGGTGACTGGTTTCGACTTCGTACGTTGCGGCAGGGGAAGCGAGCCGAGGAAGCCGACGTCGTCTCGAGAATCGGTCGTCGGAAACCAATAAGCGCCAAGAACAATCGCGCTGACTTCGCTCTCGCCGCCTGAGGCGAGTAGCTAAGTCTGTCGGCCTGGGAACGCCTTCGTCCCAGTAGCCGGCATCAGCTAGAAGGCTGGCCAACCGGACCCGGTCGCGGGGTCCGTGCGGCGAGATCAATCAGCGACTGGGCCCGTCACACCAACTTGCTCGCGTGAGCGGTGGGGCCGAGTAGAGGCACAGCGAGCTGCGCTCGGAGAAGCCCTGACAAACCGGCGAAGGACCCGGGTTCGATTCCCGGCACCTCCACCACCTGACGATGCGCCCCGGCCATCCGGCCGGGGCGCATCGTCGTATCCGGGGCCGATGTGACCCGGCGGGCCGCTGGGGTCGATGGGGCCATTGTGAGCCGGGCGCGGCCAGCGGGGTCGATGGTGCCGGCGGGAGGCCGGACCCGGAGGGAACCGCGGCCCGCGCGGCTGCGTCGTAGCGGTATGCGTCGAGTTCTCGCCCTGCTGGGGCTGCCCCTGTTGGTCGTCGCGGCCGGTTGCGCACCGGCCGGTTCCGAGCCGTCCGCCGGCAGCACCCCCGCCGGCAGCCCCGACCAGCGCTTCGAGGCGTTCGGGCAGCGGGCCGCCGAGGTCGCCGGGGCGTGGCGGCCGGGCACCGCCTGGACCGGCGGCTATCTGCCGTTGCAGGAGCCCACCGTGCTGCTCGGCGACCCCGGCTTCACCGCCGACACCGAGCAGGCGTTCCGCAGCGGCTGGTACCGGGACCAGATCGAGGTGCCCACCGCCCGGCCGGCCGCCGGGGCGATCCGCTTCCCCGACGGGACGCTCACCGTGCCGCTGGTCAGCGCCGCCGAGGCGTACCGGCAGCTCGACCAGGGGGACCCGCCGCCGTGCGAGGGTCGGCCGAAGACTCCCGGGAGGCCGGCGAAGCCCGGCTCCGGCCCGATCGTCGAGCCGGGACCCGACGGCCCGACCGTCGGCGAGGGGCCGTACGGTCACAGCGGCGGCCCGAACGACCCGGTCAGCAGCGAGCCGTCGTCCGCCTGCGTCCCGCTCACCGTCACCGCCGTGACGCTCGGCACCGCGCCCGTGCATACCAGCCGGGGCGAGGCGCAGGTGCCGGCGTGGCTGTTCACCATCGACGAGCTGACCGCGAAGGTGGCCCGGCTCGCCGTCGCCGACGCCCCCGGCGCCCTGCCCGAGGGGGTCGCGCCGACAGGGCCGGCGCCCGACGGGGTGGTGGGCGCGCAGGACCTCCGGGCCGTCGACGGGGCGAAGCTGACCTGGCGGGTCGGCGTGGGCGCCTGCGACACGGGGATCACCCCGCTGGTGTGGGAACGCGACGACGTGGTGGTGGTCGGCGGCGGGGTAATCCGCGCCACCGGCATGTGCATCGACCTGCTCAAGCTGGAGCCGGTCACCGCCACCCTCAAGGCGCCGCTGGGCAACCGGCCGGTGCTCGACGTGGTCACCGGCGCGCCGCTGGTCCTGCGCCCCTGAACCGTGCCCGACGCCTCCGGCCCCGGACCTGGGCGGGGGTGTCAGAGCAGCTTCGGGACCTCGGTGCTGATCGGCACCGGCAGCACGGTGGGCCGGTCTGCCGCCAGCGCCGCGCGCAGCGCGTCGCCCAGCCGGTCCGGGTCCTCGACGACCGTGGCGGCGCAGCCGTACCCCCGGGCCACCGCGACGACGTCCAGGCCGGGCAGGTCCAGGCCGGGCACCCCGGGGGTGTGCTTCAGCTCGGCGAACGCCTTGAGGATCGCGTACTGCTGATTGACCGGGACCACGACGGCCAGCGGCAGGCGCAGCCGCGCGGCCGTCCACAGCGCCTGCACCGCGTAGTGGAACGACCCGTCGCCGATCACCGCGACCACCGGCCGGCCCCGCCCGGTGTCCCGCTCGGCCAGCGCGATCCCGACCGCCGCCGGCAGCCCGAACCCGAGGCCGCCGCTGGCCATCGTGAAGTACGACCCGGGGCGGGTGACCGGCAGCCGGCGACGCAGCGCGGCCAGGTTGGACGGTGACTCCTGCACCAGCACCCCGTCGGGCGGCCAGTGCCGGGCCAGGGCGGCGAACAGTGCATCCGGGCTCACCGGCGGGCCCGGTTCGGGCGGCCCGGGGGCAGGCCGGGGCGGTGGAGGCGGGCGGTCGGTCGCCGGGAGCAGCTCGACCAGGGCGGCCAGGGCCAGGCCCGGATCGGCGAGCAGGCCGTCGCCGACCGGGGCGCGGGCCGTCTCGTCCGGGTCGTCGGTGACGTGCAGCAGCCGGGTGCCGGCGGGCAGGTACTCACCCGGCACGTGCGGGTAGTAGCGGAACACCGGCGCGCCGATGACCAGCACCGTGTCGTGGCCGGCCAGCGCCTCCGCCAAGGGCCCGATCGCGTACGGCAGCACGCCCCGGAAGTGCGGGTGGTCCTCGGGGAACGGGGCCCGCTCCGGGGCGGGCGCGGCCCAGACCGGGGCGGCCAGTCGCTCGGCCAGCGCCACCGCCGCCGGCCACGCCCCGGCCCGGTCGACCGCCCCGCCGAGCACCAGCGCGGGGCAGCGGCTGGCGGCCATCCGGGCGGCGAACTCCCGCAGCCGGGCCGGATCGGGGGCGTACCGGGTGGCCACGGTGCGCACCTCGGGCGGCCCGGCCGCCGGCTGGGCCCAGTCGTCCAGCGGCAGGGAGAGGAAGACCGGGCCGGCGGGCGGCTGCACCGCCGTGGCGTACGCCCGCATGAACGCCGCCGGGATGTCCTGCGCGCGGGCCGGTTCGTGGCTCCACTTGACGTACGGCCGGGCCAGCTCGGTCGCCCGGGGGCTGGCCAGCCGGGGCTCCAGCAGCAGCATCTCCCGGGTCTGCTGACCGGCCGAGACGATCAGCGGGGTCTTGTTGTGCCAGGCGGTGATCAGGTTGCCCATGCCGTTGCCGGTGCCCGGGGCGGTGTGCAGGTTGACGTGGGCGGGGCGGCCGGTGGCCTGGGCGTAGCCGTCTGCCATGGCGACCGCGGACGCCTCGTGCAGGGCGTGGACGTACCGGAAGTCGGCGGGGAAGTCCTGGAGGAAGGGCTCCTCCGTCGAGCCGGGATTGCCGAACACGGTGGTCATGCCCAGCGCCCGCAGCAGGTCGTACGTCGTCTCGCGGACTGTTGCCACCAGCCGAATCTATCGGGAAAGGCCCTACCTACCGGGCAATTCGTCCCGTAGGGCTCAGGGGAGGGTGACGGGCAGCTTGATGCCGTCCAGCGCCTGCCCGCACGGGCAGTCCCGCCCGGCCGGCAGGGCGGCGACGGCGTCCAGCAGCACCCCGCGCAGCCGGTCCGTGTTCTCGCCGAAGACCCGGAAGACCTCCTCCTGGGTGACCGACTCACCCGCCTCCACGCCCGCGTCGAGGTCGGTGACCAGCGCGATCGGGGTGTAGCAGAGGGCCAGCTCGCGGGCCAGCACCGCCTCCGGGTGCCCGGTCATGTTGACCACCGCCCCGCCGATCGCGGTGAACCAGCGCGACTCCGCCCGGGTGGAGAAACGCGGCCCCTCCACGACCACCATCGTCCCGCCGTCGACGGCCGACACGCCGCGCCCGGCCGCCGCGTCCAGCAGCGTCCGGCGCCCCACCGGGCAGTACGGGTCGCCGAAGGCCACGTGCACCGCGCCCCGGTCGTAGTAGGTCTGGACCCGGCCGGTGGTCCGGTCGATCAGCTGGTCCGGCACCACGAACGTGCCCGGCCCCAGCTCGGGCCGGAGCCCGCCGACAGCGCACGGGGCGAGGACCTGGCGCACCCCGAGCGACCGCAGCGCCCACAGGTTCGCCCGGTACGGAATCAGGTGCGGCGGGTGCCGGTGGTCGCGCCCGTGCCGGGGCAGGAACGCCACCCGCCGGCCGCCCACCTCGGCGATCGTGACCGGGTCCGAGGGGTCGCCGTACGGCGTCTGGACCCGGTGCTCGGTCGCGCCCTCCAGCAGGGCGTAGAGCCCCGACCCGCCGATGACCGCGATGTCCGCCGTCGGACCCATCGTCGCCCCCTTCGATCCCACTCGATCACCCACCGGTCAGACCTTAGCCAGCGCCCCGGGCGCAAGCTATGGTGCCAGGCATGGCGTTGACAGCACGGATGAGCCCGGCGTCCCGTGTCGACCGGGGCCGGCCGGCCACCCCCCGCGCCGGCCGCGGCGGTCCCGCCCGGCCGGGCGGCGTCGCCGTCCGGGCTGACCGTTCCCGCGTCCCGGCGCGCGGCTGACGGATGTCGGACATGCAGGGAGAGGACCAGGCGATCGGCGGGCGGGCGATGGACTCGATGACCGGACGGCTGCTGGTCGCGACCCCCACGCTCAAGGACCCGAACTTCGACCGTACGGTGGTGCTGCTCGTGGCCCACGAGCCGGGTGGCGCGCTCGGCGTGGTGCTCAACCGGGCCACGGAGGTGCCGGTCGCCGACGTCCTCGGCGACTGGAGCGACCTGGCGCGGGACCCGGCGGTGCTCTTCGAGGGCGGCCCCGTCCAGCCCGACTCGGCCATCTGCCTGGCCCGGATGCGCAACCCCGTCAAGCGGCTGCGCGGCTTCCACCAGGTCTCCGGCGCGGTGGGCACGATCGACCTCTCCGTCGACCCGGAGCGGCTGCGCGAGAGCATCGGCGGCATCCGGGTGTTCGCCGGCTACTCGGGCTGGGGCGCGGGTCAGCTGGAGCAGGAGATCGAGGACGGGTCCTGGTTCGTCCTGGACGCGCTGCCCGGCGACGCGTTCGTCGACCGCCCCGACGACCTGTGGCCGATGGTGCTGCGCCGGCAGGGCGGGATGATGGCCGCCGTGGCCCACTTCCCGCCCGACGTGGCGCTCAACTGATGCGCGCGGGGGAGGGGCCCCGCGAGATGACCATGCGGGCGGGCGTGTGTATAGTTCTCTCCGTGCCCGGGTGACCGGGAGCGACAGCAAGGGGCCGTGGCGCAGCTGGTAGCGCACCACACTGGCAGTGTGGGGGTCAGGGGTTCGAGTCCCCTCGGCTCCACCGACCGCACCATTGTGCGAACCGGTGGTTGATCTTCGTGCGTGCCCCCGTCCGGGTCGGGCGGGGGTATTGTCGTGTCGGTGGGGATCTTGAACACGGGTACGACTCCCTGGTCGGTGAGTTGGACTTCGGCGATGAGGGCCTCGATGGCGGCTTTGCGCTCGGTGGCGCTGCCGCTGGTCATGATGGTGGTGAGCTGGTCGCGGATGCGGGCGACGGTGCCGGGTGGCGGGGGCTCGGGCTGGGCGGTCAGGCCGGCGTCGAGTTCGGCATGCCGGGTGTGGAGTTGGGCGAGTCGTTGGCGGAGGTCGCGGATGCGGGGTCCGGCGGTGGCGTCGTCCATGGTGCCGTTCTCGAACGCCGTGTGATAGCGGTCGATCGCCGCTTCGGTGGTGGGGTTACGGTGTCGACCGTGAACGGCGGCGGCGTGCCCCAGGGCCGGTAACGGCGTACCTGGGTCATCAGCACGCAAGCGGCCGTGGCGGTCGCCAGCAGTCCTACGCTGATCACGATCGTCGTCGTCGGGATGCGGACCAGGAAAATGGTGCTGACAAGCTCGACGGCGATCAGCACGATGAGCACGGTTCGGATCGTCCGCCGCGACATGCGCGAGTAGATCAGGGTGCCCAGCGGGGCGCCGATCACGACGATCGGGATCGCGGCCTGCCAATACTCCGTCACCGGTGCCACGAAGGTGCCGAGCAGGACGGCATGGGAGAAGAACGCGGTAATCGAGACGACCGTCATCAGGATGACCGTCGTCGGCGTGGCGATCTTCTCGGAGACGCGGAAGAGCAGGACCATGACGATGAACATAACCGTGTTCTCACCGACGCCGACCAGGCCGCTGACCAGCCCGCCGACGAAGCCACCAATGGCGATGACGATACGTTCGCCCGTACCGTAGGGCATCACCTGGGTGTTGTGGGATTCATTGCGGCGCAGTTGTTGCACGATCAGGGCGATGCCCAGGGCGGTGAGCAGCACCGTGAAGTAGGCGCGGATGCTTGCCATCGGCAATCCCTGCGCCGCGAACAGGGTGGTAAGAAGGACTCCGACCATCCCGGCGGGCGCGCCGATCTTCAGGACCCTACGTTCGATTGGTGCTCGTAGAAACAGGATGCTGAGCGACGCGGCGGTCATGCCGACGCTCTGGATCGCGTACGTGAACAGTCGGGCGTCGGTGGCGGGGATCTCCAGGACCTTGGTAAAGACGGGGAATGCGACCGCGCCACCGCCCTCGCTGGTCCCGCCGCCGACGAGTGAACCGAACACCATCGTCACCGCTATGCGCCAGTGTTCCCGGAGATGGCCGATCGCGGTGACGCCGCCGACTGCGAACCAGGCAAAGATCACCACCACGGCGATGCCAAGATTGAACAGCAGCGCCGTCCGAAGGTTCCGAAGGTTCTTACGGGCGGGCAGGTCGTCAACGGTCATGGGTAGTTGGTCGCTCGGCCGTTGAGTAAGTTCCGTCCGCCGAACAGTAGCGCACGCTCGAAGAATTCCTAGCCGTCGACAGAGCCTCGGCGTCCCGTCGCCCGCGGTCCGGTAAGCCGCGGCGCCACTGCCGATCAGCGGACTGGGGGGTCAGGGGTTCGAGTCCCCTCGGCTCCATCGACCGTACTATTGTGCGAACCGGTGGTTCATCGTGAGTGCCCCCGTCCGGTTGGGTGGGGCGGTGCCCTGATCTCAGCTCCCTCACGCGTCCGGCGGCGACCGGTCAGTCGATGGTGATGACCAGGTTGCCTCGCACGTCGCCGTCGGAGAGGCGCTTGAAGGCGGCGCGGGCCTCCGGCAGGGGCATGGTGTCGTCGATCAGGGGTCTGAGACCGGTCGTGCTCATCAGCGTGAACAGGCGCATGTACTCCTCGCGGGTGCCGCTGAGCGAACCCACGATGTTGATCTGGTGGAAGTAGACGCGGTGCAGGCGGGCGGGGGGAACGTCGCCGGTGGTGGCCCCCGCGACCACGACCGTGCCGCCGTGGCGGACGCTGCGCAGGGAATGGTGCCAGGTCGCCTTCCCGACGCCGTCGACGACCGCGTCGACCCGCTCCGGCAGGTCGGTGTCGTGCTCGAACGTCGCCGCGGCGCCGAGCCGGCGGGCTATGGCGCGCTTCTCCGGCGTCCGGCCCGTCGCCCACACGCGCAGGCCGGAGGCCGCTCCGATCGAGATCAGCGCGGTGGAGAGGCCGCCCGCGGCGCCCTGGACGAGGACCGTGTCACCCGGTTGCAGCCGCGCCTTCGTGAACAGCATGCGGTAGGCCGGCAGCCAGGTGCACACCAGACAGGCGGCCTCCTCCCAGGTCAGGTGGGCCGGCACCGGCAGCAGGCCGGAGCGGGGGGCGGTGAACTGCTCGGCCAGCGTGCCGGGACGCGCCCCGGACAGCTGCGCGGCCGGCAGGTGCAGCGTCTCGTCGCTGGCGCCCGGCGGCGCGTCGAGCAGGGGATACAACAGCACGCGCCGGCCGTCGGGATCGAGGCCGGCCGCCTCGCATCCCAGGATCCGCGGGTACTGGTCGTGGTTGAGGCCCACACCGCGCAGGGTCCACAGGTCCTTGTGGTTGAGCGACACGGCTCGCACGTCGACGCGGACCCAACCGTCGGGGACGACCGGGGTGGGGCGCTCGCCGACGACGAGAGCGGAGAGCGGATCGTCCGGGGTCGGCGCCGAGGCGTACACGGCCCTCATGCTGTCGCTGGGCATGAGGCCAAGCTAACGGCGGTCGTCGGGCCGTCACAACGGGTGCGCGGCGGTCTTACCAGAGTAGGGGATGGCGGGCGTCGGCAACTTTTCTAGCCTCGATTCGTCCGGTGAACGGCGGGCGAGCGAGGAGAGGTTCCGACATGGCCGAACCGATCACGTACCTGGAGCACTGGGACCGCACGGACGCGTTCGACCCGCCGGAACTGCTGCGGGAACTCGCCGTGGAACAGCCACTGGCCAGGATGGTCTACCCCGACGGGCACGTCGGCTGGCTGGCGACCGGGCTCGACGTGGCCAAGGAGGTGCTGAGCAGCCCGGTCTTCAGTCACAACTTCCACTCCGCGCACTTCCCGGTCACCAAGAAGGGGCAGCCCTTTCCGTCCATGCCGATCATTCCGGGCATGTTCATCCACATGGACCCGCCGGACCACACGCGCTACCGCAGCATGCTGACGGGCGAGTTCACCACGCACCGGATGGCCGTGCTCGGCGAACGGATCGAAGCGGCGGCGGCGGAGCAGGCCGCGGCGTTGCGCGCGCTGGGCCCGCCCGCCGACCTCGTCACCGGGTACGTGCAGCCGCTGTCCCGCCGCGTCCTGTGCGACCTGGTGGGCATCCCGGACGAGGGCGGCCCGATCCTCGCGGCGCTGTCGGAGACCGCGAACGACGACGCCGTACCGGTCGAGGAGGAGTTCGCCGCGGGGCACCGGGCGTTCCTCTACCTGCGGGACCTGGTGGGCAAGGAACGCGCCGACCCCGGCGACTCGATGATGGGCCGGCTGACGGCCGTACCCGGCCTCACCGACCGGGAGATCACCAACATGCTCCTCATCGTCTTCGTGGCCGGCCTCACCACCTGCGAGGGGGCGCTGGCCGCCGCCACCCTGGCGTTGCTGCACCACCGCGAGCAGCTCGACGCGTTCCGGGCCGCGTGCGCCGAGGGCACCGGCGTGGAGGCGGCCGTCGAGGAACTGCTGCGCTACACCACGGTCAACCAGTACCAGATCTTCCGCACCGCGCTGGAGGACGTCCACGTGGGCGGCCAGCTCGTCCGCAAGGGCGACACCGTCACGGTCTCGCTGCCGGTCGCCAACCGCGACGCGCGCCGCTTCGCCGCCCCCGACCTGCTGGACCTGAGCCGCGACGCGTCCGGGAACGTCGCGTTCGGCTACGGCGTGCACATCTGCCTCGGTCAGCGCCTGGCCCGCGCCCTGCTCGCCGTCGCCCTGCGTACGCTGGTCGTCGGCCTTCCCGGCCTCGCCCTGGACGTGCCCGTCGGGCAGGTGCGGCTGCGTGCCCGCACGCCCGTCTTCAGCGTCCACGACCTACCCGTGCGGTGGTGACCGCGCCGCAGGGCGACGTCGACGTCCTCGTCGTGGGGCTCGGCCCGACCGGCGCGACGCTGGCGATCATGCTCGCCCAGCGCGGCTGGCGGGTCGCCGTCGCCGAACGACGGCCGGAGCCCTACCCGCTGCCGCGCGCCACCAGCTTCGACGGTGAGACGGCCCGGCTGCTCGCGGGTACGGGCATCGGCGCGGAACTGCGGGAGCTGTCCCTGCCCGCCACCGGCTACCAGTGGCGCGACGCCCGCGGCCGGGTGCTGCTCGACATCGGGTTCTCCCGCACCGGCCGCTACGGCTGGCCGGACGCGAACACCATGCACCAGCCCACGCTGGAGGCCGTCCTCACCCGGAGGCTCGCCGAGTTCCCGCAGGCGCTGCTGTGGCGCGGCCACCGGGTCGTGAGTCTGGCGGAGCACGGCGACCGTGTCGTCGTCGGCACCGAGAGCGTGGACGGCGAGGCGCACACCGCCACCGCGCGCTGGGTGGTCGGCTGTGACGGCGCGAACAGCTTCGTCCGCGAGTGGCTCGGCGTCGGCGTCACCGACCTCGGCTTCTCCTACGACTGGCTGCTGTGCGACGTGGAGCTGACCGGCGACCGCGAGTTCGTGCCGACGAACCAGCAGCTGTGCGACCCGGCGCGCCCGACGACGATGGTCGGCAGCGGCCCCGGGCGCCGGCGCTGGGAGTTCATGCGGCTGCCCGGCGAGGACGTGGCGGAGCTGCGGACGGAGGATGCGACGTGGCGGCTGCTCGCCCCGCACGGCGTACGGCCCGGGTCGGCCCGGCTGCTGCGCAGCGCGACCTACACGTTCCGGGCGATGTGGGCGGAGCAGTGGCGGGCCGGGCGGGTGCTGCTCGCCGGGGACGCGGCGCACCTGATGCCCCCGTTCGCGGGCCAGGGCATGTGCTCGGGCATCCGGGACGCGGCGAACCTCGGGTGGAAACTGGACCTCGTGCTGCGTGGCGCCCCGGACGTGCTGCTGGACACGTACACCGTCGAGCGGCGCGGCCAGGCCCGTCAGGCGATCCGCGAGTCGGTGAAGCTGGGCCGGGTCATCTGCGTGACGGACCCGGCCGCCGCCGCCGACCGCGACGCCGCGATCCTGGCCAACGCCAGGCCGGGGCCGTCCGCCCCGGAACCCGCGAAACCGCTGGCCGAAGGGCTGCTCAGCCGGCTGCCGGAGACGCTGGCCGCGGCCCGGGGCGACGTGGTGCCGCAGGGCCGGGTCCGCGTGCGCGGGCGGACGGGACTCTTCGACGACCTGGTGGGACGCGGCTTCGTGCTGCTCACCACAGGCACACCCACCGCTGCGTCCACCGTGGTCGAGCCCGCCGCGCCGCCGGCCGCCCCAGGGCTGGACGTCGTGCCCGCGCACCTGGCGGCGGGGGCCGTCGAGGACGTCGACGGCGGCTATCTGTCCTATCTGGCCGGGCTCGGCGCGGCCGCGGTCCTGGTCCGCCCGGACTACCACGTCTTCGGCGCGGTCGCGGACCACGCCCGGGTCCCCGCCCTGCTCGCGGACCTGGGGAGGCAGCTCAACGCGGCGTGAGAGCCCAGGGTACGGTGAGTCGTCACAGCCGTCCCGTTGAGGCAGGTTCATGGAATTCGGGCTCATCAGCCTCGCGGACCTCACGTCCGAGCCGCGCGCGGACCACCCGGTCGCCCCCGACGAGCGGATCCGCCAGATCATCCGCCTCGGGCAGCTCGCCGAACAGGCCGGCCTCGACGTCTTCGCGGTCGGCGAGCACCACCACCCCAACTACGCGGTGACCTCGCCCGCCGTGGTGCTGGCCGCGGTCGCCCAGGCCACCGAACGCATCCGCCTCACCAGCGCCACCACCCTGATCGGCGTCCTGGACCCGGTGCGCGTCTACGAGGACTTCGCGACCCTCGACGCGCTGTCCGGCGGTCGCGCCGAGATCACCGTGGGGCGCGGCGCGTTCCCCGAGCCGTTCGACCTGTTCGGCTACGACATGGACGACTACGACGCCCTGTTCACCGAACACCTCGACCTGCTGCTGACGGCCACCCGGCAGCAGTTCGTGAGCTGGCAGGGCACCCACCGGCCCGCGCTGCTGGGCTCCTGGGTCGGCCCCCGCGCGGTGCAGCAGCCGCTGCCCGTCTGGGTCGGCGTCGGCGGCAACCGGGGCAGCGTGCTGCGGGCTGGGGCGCTCGGGCTGCCCGTCGCGGTCGCGGTGACCCCCGGTTCGACGGCGCGGCTCGCGGAGAACCTGGCCGCCTACCGGTCGGCGGCGGCCGAGCACGGCCACGACCCCGTCGCGACCCGGGTGGCGACCATGAGCCAGTCCTACGTCACCCCGCGCCCCGACGGGGTCGCGGACTACTACCCGTACTGCGCGGAGTATCTCGACCTGCACTCGCGGGGTCGGATCGTGCTCGACCGCGACGGCTTCGACCGGCACGTCGCGGGCTGCGAGCCGCTGCTGGCCGGCGACCCCGCGCAGGTCACGGAGAAGATCCTGGAACAGCATCGCCGGCTGGGGCAGCACCGCCTGCTGCTCCAGGTCGACGCGGGCGGGCTGCCCTTCGCGGACGTCGCCCGCACCGTCGAGCTGCTCGGCAGCGAGGTGGTGCCGGCGGTCCGGGCCGCCCTGGCCGCCGGCGACACCGCTGGCGACACCGCCTCCGGGCAGACGACAGGAGCACCGCGATGACCACCACGGATCCCGACGAAGCCACCGTCGTCCAGCTGCGCGCCGCCGGCTGCGTCTTCGCCGAGGACGAGGCACGGCTGCTCGTCGAGGCCGCGCGGACGCCGGAGGAACTGCACGACCTCACGCGGCGGCGGGTGCTCGGCGAGCCGCTGGAGGTGATCCTCGGCTGGGCCGAGTTCTGCGGGCTGCGGGTCGTCGTCGAGCCCGGCGTGTTCGTGCCCCGCCAGCGCACCACCTACCTCGTCGAGCAGGCCGTCGCCGTCGCCTCCCCGGGCGCGGTGGTGGTGGACCTGTGCTGCGGGACCGGGGCGATCGGCGCGGCCGTCGCGGCCCGCGTGCCCGGCACCCGGCTGTACGCCTCCGACGTCGAGCCCGCATCGGTGCGCTGCGCCCGCCGCAACCTCGAACCGATCGGTGGGCACGTCTACGAGGGCGACCTCTACGACGCCCTGCCGGCCGGGCTGCGGGGCACCGTCGACGTGCTGATCGTCAACGCGCCGTACGTGCCCACGGACGAGATCGCCATGATGCCGCCGGAGGCGCGCGAGCACGAGCCCCTGGTGGCGCTCGACGGCGGCGTCGACGGCGTCGACGTGCACCGCCGGGTGGCCGAGGGCGCCGCGCGGTGGCTCGCCCCCGGGGGGCACCTGCTCATCGAGACCGGTGCGGGCCAGGCCGACCTGACGGCGGCGGCGATGTCGGCGCACGGGCTGGTGGCACGCACCTCCACCTCCGACGAGTGGTACTGCACGGTGGCGGTCGGCCAACGGACCGACGACTGTCAATCTGAGGGATAGGGGCCCGCGCTCCTCTGCCGATACGTTCCTGACTAGCCCTGGCGTGTCAGGCACCGGCATTGGAGGAGCACCGTGCCACAACCCGACCACTACGTACGCCAGATCCTCGCCAAGCTGCACGAGAACCCCGGCGGCACGGCGCTGATCTCGCGTGGCGAGCCCGTGCGCGCCGGGGACCTCGCCGCCTCGGTGGAGACGGCCGCGTCGGCGATGCACCGGCACGGCATCGGGCCGGGCAGCCTCGTCGCCGTGCTGACCGACCCCAACACCTCGGCCACCCTGCTGCTGCGGTGGGCGGCCAACCTGCTCGGGGCGACGGTGGTGCACATCCGTGGCGTCAACGCGGTCAACCCCGACGAGGAGCTGCCGCTCGCCGTGCAGCGGGAGATCCTCGCCTCGACCCGCCCCGCGATGCTGGCGGTCGACCCGGCCAACGTGGAGCGCGCCCGGTCGCTGTGCGCGCCGCTCGGCGCGGCGCCCCTGGTCGCCGCGCTCGGCGCCGCCGGGGACGCCGTCGACCTCACCACGGGCGCGTCCTCCTTCGACCCGCGGATGGTGCGCGACGGCGACGTCGCCGTCGTGATGTTCACCAGCGGCTCGACCGGCCGGCCCAAGGGGGTGAGCTGGAGCTTCCGGGTCAAGAACGAGATGGCGCAGGCCCAGGCGGCGCACGGCCAGCAGGTGACCCTGCTGATCACCGCGCCGTTGACGCACTCCGGCGGGTCGTCGGCCGACGACACGATCGTGACCGGCGGCCTCGTCGTGCTGCACCACGGCTTCGACCCGGCGGCGGTGCTGGCGGCGATCGGCGAGCACCGGATCAGCCGGCTGGTGCTGGGTTCGCCCCAGGTCTACGCCCTCGCGGCGCACCCGGACACCGACCACACCGACCTGTCGAGCCTGCGCGAGGTGTTCTACACCGGCAGCCCCGCCTCCCCGGAACGCCTCGCGGAGGCCGCGAAGATCTTCGGACCCGTGCTGATGCAGGTCTACGGCACCAGCGAGACGGGGCTCATCAGCCTCCTACTGCCGCACGAGCACCTCGACGCGGGGCTGCGCCGCACGGTCGGACGCCCGCCCGCCGCGGTGAAGGTCGGCATCTGCGACCCGGGCACCGGCGAGGCCCTGCCCGCCGGTCAGGCCGGCGAGGTGTGCGTGACCGGGCGCTGGCGCATGGAGCGCTACTGGAACGAGCCGGAACTCACCGCCGCCACCATCCGCGACGGGCACGTGCGCACCGGCGACATCGGGCACTTCGACGAGGACGGCTACCTGCACCTGCACGGCCGCCTCGCCGACGTGATGAAGGTCAACGGCATCAAGGCGTACCCGGACGCGGTCGAACGCGCGCTGATGGATCACCCGTCGGTGGCGCAGGCCGCCGTCTTCGGGGTGGAGGACACCAACCGGGTGGAGCGCATCGTCGCGGTCGTCGCGCTGCGCGACGGCGAGCACGTCGACGTCGCCACGCTGCGGGAGCACGTCGCCGTGGTGCTGTCGCCCAGCCACGTCCCCGCCGAGATCGAGTTCCGGGACACGCTGCCGGTCACCGGCCCCGGCAAACCCGACCGGGGGCTGCTGCGCGCCGACGTGACCGCCGTGATCACCCGGCGGCTGCGCGCGGAACAGGAGGCGCGGGAGCGGCTGCGGGCGGAGCTGGCCACGGTGGAGCCGACCCTGGTCGGGACGCCGTCGCAGGGCGCCCCGGTCCTCGTCGAGCTGCCCGGGGTGGTGGGGGAGGAGATCGTCGCGTACGCCAGGGGGGCGGGGCTGCCCGCGCGTGACGTCGTGCACGCCGCGTACGCCGTGGTGCTGTCCTGGCTCACCGGGCAGGACCGCGTCGCGTTCGGCAGCGACGACCCCCGCGACGGCGTGGTGGTACGCGTCGCGGCGGCCGGCACCTTCGCGGAACTCGTCTCCTCGGTGCGCCAGGTGCGGCGGATCCGTGACCTGGCCGCCGCGAGCCCGCTCTTCGACACCGCCGTCCTCGTCCTGCCGGAGCACGCCGACGCCCGCCGGCACCGGCCGGGTACCGGCACCAACCTGGCCGTGGCCGCGCAGCCCGCCGGCGACGGCCTGCGGCTCGCCGGGTGGCACCAGCCGGGAACCGACGCCGGGGCCGTCCTCGGCATGCTCGCCACCATTCTGGAGGCCGCCGGAGCGGACCCGGGCACGCCGGTGGGACGCCTGCCGATGGCCGCCGAACCCCAGCGGCGGCAGATCCTGGACAGCTGGAGCCACGGCGCGCCGGGGCCCGAGCGGCAGGTGCTGACGGCGCTGCTCGACCGGCCCGTACGCGAGACCCCCGACGCCGTCGCGGTGGTCACCGGGACCGAGACGATCAGCTATGCCGCGCTGTCGGGCCGCGCGAACCGGCTGGCCCACCTGCTCCGCGCCCGTGGCGCGGCACCGGGAACGCTGGTCGCCCTCGCCCTGCCGCGCTCGGCGGACCTGATCACCGCCGTGCTCGCCGTGGCCCGCACCGGTGCCGCGTTCCTCGTCGTCGACCCCGGCTACCCGGCGGACCGGATCGCCTTCATGCTCTCCGACGCCCGCCCGATCCTGGTGTGCGCCAGCGGCGCGGCCTCGACCGCCCTGCCCGCCGGCGACCCGACGCTGGTGCTCGACGACCCGGCCGTGCGGTCGGCGTGCGACCGGGCGCCGGACGCCGGCCCCGACGGCGACGACCCGGCACCGGCGCTGACGGACGTCGCCTACGTCGTCTACACCTCCGGCACCACCGGCCGGCCCAAGGGCGTCGCCGTCACCCACTCGGGGCTGAGCGCCCTGACCCGGTCCATGGTCGACGGCATGGACCTGCGGCCGGGAAGCCGGCTGCTCCAGTTCGCCTCGCCGAGCTTCGACGCGTTCGTCGCCGAGCTGCTCGGCGCGTTCGGGGCGGGATCCGCCCTGGTCGTCGCGGGGGACACCGCCCTGGCTGGCGAGGCCCTGGCCGGGGTGCTCGTCGACCACCACGTCGACCGGGTGCTGCTGCCCCCGGTGGCCGCCGGGTCGATCACCCCCGACGACGCGCCGGGCGTGCGCGGCATGATGACGGCGGGGGAGGCGTGCCCCGCCGACCTCGCCGCCCGCTGGGCGCCGGGCCGCCACCTGGTCAACGCGTACGGCCCGACCGAGGTGACCGTGTGCGCCACCACCAGCGGTCCGCTGACGGGCGAGGGCGTGCCACCGATCGGGCGGCCGATCGCCGGCACCACGACGTACGTCCTCGGGCCCGGCCTGCAACCGGTGCCGCCCGGCGTCACCGGTGAGCTGTACGTCGCCGGTGCCGGCGTGGCCCTCGGCTACCTCGGACGACCCGGCCTGACCGCCGCACGCTTCGTGGCGGACCCGTTCGCCGACGACGGCTCGCGCATGTACCGCACCGGCGACCTCGTCTCCTGGTCGCCGGACGGCATGCTGTTCTTCCACGGCCGCCGCGACGAGCAGGTCAAGCTGTACGGGCACCGCATCGAACTCGGCGAGGTCGAGGCGGTGCTGTCCGGCCACCCGGCGGTGAGCCGGGCGGTCGCGTCCGTCCGCCCGGTCGCGCCCGACCGCAGCCAGCTCGTCGCCCACGTCATCCCCGCCGACGGCGCCTCGCCCGACGGCGCGGAGCTGCGCGACTACGCGGCCGGGAAGCTGCCCGCCTTCATGGTGCCCGCCGCCGTCGTGTTCACCGACGACTTCCCGGTCACCCCGGCCGGCAAGCTGGACCGCCGGGCCCTGCCGGAGCCCGCCGCCGCGTCGGCGCGGCCCGCCGTGGGCCTGACCGGCGCCCAGCGGGCGTTCCGGGCCATCTTCATGGACCTGCTCTCGGTGCCCGACGCGCAGGCCGACAGCAACTTCTTCCAGCTCGGCGGCGACAGCATGCTCGCCGTCACGCTGATCCAGCGTGCCCGCGACGCGGGCTACGCGCTCTCCCCGCGCGAGATCATCGACCACCCGACGGTCGCCGGGCTGGCCGCGGTCGCCACCAGCGTCGCCCGTCCCATCGAGCCCGAGGCCCAGGAGAGTCCCTCATGATGACCCCGCACCCGGTGGTGTCGCCGGACGACCTCGCCGACGTCGACCTCGCCGATCCCCGCCTGCACGCCGAGTACGACCTCAGCGCGGTGTGGCGGCACCTGCGCGGGCGGCGCGAGCTGTACCACCAGCCGGCACGGGGCGCGCAGCCCGGCTTCTGGGCCGTCACCCGCTGGGAGGACGCCAACGCCGTCTACCGCGACAAGGAGCACTTCACCGTCGAACGCGGCAACGCGCTCAACACGCTGCTGGCCGGCGGCGACCCGGCGGCCGGGACGATGCTGGCGGTGACCGACGGCATCACGCACTCGCGCATCCGCAACCTGCTGATGGGGGCGTTCTCCCCGCGCATGCTCGACGACATCCGGGCGAGGGTGCGGCAGACCGTCGACGAGCTGCTCACCGCCGCCATCGAGAAGGGGGAGTGCGACTTCGTCCGCGACGTCTCCGGCAGCATCCCGCTCGGCGCCATCTGCGACCTGCTGGGCGTGCCCCGCTCCGACCGGCAGTACCTGCTGGACCGCACGTCGCAGGCGTGGAGCTCCGACGAGGCGGACGCGCCGCCCGAGGACAGCTGGGCCGCCAAGAGCGAGATCCTGCTCTACTTCTCCGACCTGGCCCGCTCCCGGCGGGGCAGCGACGACAACGACGTGGTGACGCTGCTCGCGAACTGCCGCATCGACGGCGAGCCGCTGAGCGATGCGGAGGTCATGGCCAACTGCTACGGCCTGATGATCGGCGGCGACGAGACCGGCCGGCACGCCATCACCGGCGGCATGCTCGCGCTCATCGAGCACCCCGACCAGTGGCGGGCGCTCAAGAACGGCGAGGTGGACCCCGCCGTCGCGGGCGAGGAGCTGCTGCGCTGGACGGTGCCGTCGCTGCACGGTGGCCGCGCCGTCACCGCCGACGTCGAGATCGACGGCCAGACGCTGCGCGCCGGCGACATCGTCAGCGTGTGGATCGCGTCGGCCAACTTCGACGACGAGGTGTTCGGCGACCCGGACCGGTTCCGGCTCGACCGCGCACCGAACAAGCACCTCACGTTCGCCGTGGGCACCCACTACTGCCTCGGGCACTACCTGGCGCGCATCGAGATCGAGGAGATGCTCGACGCGCTGCGCCGCCGGGTGTCGCACGCCGTGCAGACCGGCCCGGAGAGCTGGATCTATTCGAGCATCCTGCACGGGATGAGCTCGCTACCGCTGGCGCTGAAAGCCGAGAGCGTCGACCTGGCCTAGAAGGAGCCCGCATGCCGCACGCGTTCGACGACGAGGACGCGAGTTTCCTTGTCCTGCTCAACCACGCGAGGCAGTACTCGCTGTGGCCCGCGTACGCCGACCCGCCGACCAGCTGGACCGTCGCCGCCGGCCCCGCACCACACGCCGAATGCCTCGCCTACGTCGAACAACACTGGACCGACCTGCGACCGGAAGGGTCAGGTGCACCTCGATGAGCAGTTCGCTGAGGGGACCGCTCCCCATCGTCCCCCAGGACAGCACGGATGCCGGCGAGTTGTACGCCACCTCGCTGGTGCGGATGGCGGCCCTGCCGGCCACCGTCGACGAGGTCCTGCGGGAGATGGAGGATGTCGCCCGCGAGGAGCAGATCCCCGTCGTGGGCCGCCTGGAGGGCATGCTCCTCCAGACACTGGCGTCGCTGCCCGGCCCGTCGACCCGCCGCATCCTCGACATCGGGACGGCCATCGGATATTCGGCGATCTGGCTGGCACGTGCCCTCGCGCCGGGCGGGCGGGTCACCACCATCGAGATCGATCCCGTACGGGCCGAGCGGGCCGCCCGCTTCATCGAGCGGGCCGGCTACGCCGACCGGGTCGACGTGCTCGTCGGCGACGCCTTCGACATGCTGCCCGAACTGGGCGAGTTCGACGTCATCTTCCAGGACGTGATGAAGCACCGCTACTTCGGCGACGACCCGTCGAAGGCCGCCGAGCTGCTCAAGCTCTCCAAGTCCCACCTCGACCCGCAGGGCGTGCTGTTCATCGACAACGCGTTCTGCGGCAACCACGTCCTCGACGAGGGCGACCCGGACTCCATCGAGGCGCGCGGCGTCCGGCTGATGAACGAGCTGCTCGCCCAGGACGCCGACTTCACCAGCGTCATCCTGCCGATCAGGGACGGGCTGTGGGTCGCCCGCCGCTCGTGACCGACGCGCCGCCCGGCGGGCCGGAGGCCGAGGAGCTGGTGCGGTTCGTCCTCGCACCGGGCACCGTGGACGACCCCTTCGCGTACTACCGGCGGCTGCGGGGCATCGCACCGGTCCACCGCAGCACCACGCTCGGCGTGACGCTGCTCTCCCGCTTCGCCGACTGCCAGCGGGTGCTCACCGACAGCCGGACGTTCCCGGTCGTGGACGTGGCCTGGATGCGGGCCAACCAGCCGCAGCGTGGGCCGTCCCCGGCGCAGGAACAGTTCATGTCCTCCCTGTTCTTCCAGAACCCGCCGGCGCACACCCGCCTGCGGCGGCTGCTGGCGCGGGGATTCAGCGCGCGGCAGTTGCTGTCCCTGCGGGATCCCGTACGCGACGAGGTGGCGCGCGTGCTGGACGGCCTCGCCGAGGCCGCCAGCGGGGCCGCCGCCGTCGACTTCCAGCAGGTCGTGGCCGTCCCGCTGGCGTTACGGGTGCTCGGCGGCCTGCTCGGGGTGCCCGTGGCGGACCAGGGCCGGACGTGGGAGCTGCTCCGGGAGGCGATCCCGGGCCCACCCGCGCCGGGCACCGACCCGGCGCAACTCGGGGAGCTCCTCCGCCGCGCCGCGACGGCGTCGGAGGAACTGGTGGGCTACTTCTCCGAGCTGGCCGCCGCCCGGCGGGTGGACCCGGGCGACGACCTGATCAGCGCCTGCACCGCCGAGCACGCCGACGACCCGGACGGGCTCACCGACCGGGAGCTGGGGCTCGCGATCCTGCCCATCTTCGGCTCCGGCGTCACCACCCTGAGCGACACCCTCGGCAACGCGGCGTACGCCTTCGCCACCAATCCGCGGCAACTGGCCCGCGTCCGCTCCGAGCCGGCGGCTGCCGCCGCCGCGACCGCCGAGGTGCTGCGCTACGGCGGCAACTACCACATCGCCCGCCGCTACGCGTCGCGCACCGTGGAGTTCGACGACGTCACGGTGCCCGAGGGCTCCGTCGTCGTGGTGCTGCTCAGCTCGGCGAACCGCGACCCGGCCCGCTACGCCGACGCGGAGACGTTCGACGTGGGCCGTCCCGAGATCGCCACGCTCGCGTTCGGGGCGGGCATCCACCACTGCCTCGGCGCGGCGCTGGCGCGGCTCGTGCTGGAGGAGTTCTGCGCCGCCCTGCACCGGCTCCCGGCCCTGCGGCTGGCCGGTGCCGCGCGGTGGCGCCCGTCGCTGCTCTTCTTCGGCCCGATGTCGCTTCCGGTGTCGACCTCGCTATCAGCCTGAGGGATGCCGCCGCGGCGGCCCGGTACCTAGCGTCGGTCCCGAGGCACACCGCCGCGCCGGCGGGACCTTGCAGCTCTGGAGGACGAACGTGGCTATGCCGGAACACGACCTCATCAAGGCGCTCCGGGAGTCGGTCAAGGAGACGACGCGGCTGCGGCAGCGCAACAACGAACTGGTCGCCGCCGCCCGCGAACCGATCGCGATCGTGTCGATGGGGTGCCGGTTCGCGGGCGGCATCGCGGGCCCCGAGGACTTCTGGACCGTGGTGTCGCAGGGCGTCGACGTCTACACCCCGTTCCCCGACGACCGGGGCTGGGACCTCGACGGCCTCTACGACCCGGACCCGGACACCCCGGGGACGACGTACGTGAACCAGGGCGCGTTCCTGCACGACGCCGCGCAGTTCGACGCGCGGTTCTTCGGCATCTCCCCGCAGGAGGCGCTGGCGATGGACCCGCAGCAGCGGCAGCTGCTGGAGGTGAGCTGGGAGACGATCGAACGCGCCGGCATCGACCCGCGCAGCCTGCGCGGCTCGGACACCGGCGTGTTCGCCGGCGTCGTCCACCAGGACTACGCCCCCGACCTTGCCGGCGCCGAGGACTACCTCAGCCTCGAACGCGCGCTCGGCAGCGCGGGTGGCGTCGCCTCCGGCCGGATCGCCTACTGCCTGGGGCTGGAGGGGCCGGCCGTCACTGTCGACACGATGTGCTCGTCGTCGCTGGTGGCCATCCACCTGGCGAGCCAGGCGCTGCGGCGGGGCGAGTGCGAGCTGGCCCTCGCCGGCGGTGCCACCGTGATGGCGACCCCCGGCGGCTTCGTCGGCTTCGCCCGCCAGCGGGGCCTGGCCGCCGACGGGCGCTGCAAGTCGTTCGCCGCCGGTGCCGACGGCAGCAGTTGGGCGGAGGGCGTCGGCGTGCTGCTGCTCGAACGGCTCAGCGACGCCCACCGCAACGGGCACCCCGTTCTCGCCGTCATCCGGGGCTCCGCGATCAACTCCGACGGCGCCTCCAACGGGCTGACCGCCCCCAGCGGGCCCGCGCAGCAGCGGGTGATCCGGCGGGCGCTCCAGGCGGCGGACCTGTCGCCCGCCGACATCGACGCGGTCGAGGCGCACGGCACCGGCACCTCGCTCGGCGATCCGATCGAGGCGCAGGCGCTCTTCGGCACGTACGGGCAGGGCCGCGACCCGGGGCGGCCGCTGCTGCTCGGCTCGGTCAAGTCCGTGATCGGCCACACCCAGGCGGCGTCCGGCGTCGCCGGAGTCATCAAGACCGTGCTCGCCCTGCGGCACGGGCACCTGCCGGCCACCCGGCACGTCGACGCGCCCACCCCGCAGGTCGACTGGTCGCCGGGCACCGTGGAACTGCTGCGCGAAGGACGCGACTGGCCCGCCACCGACCGGCGCCACCGGTGCGGCGTCTCCGCCTTCGGCGCCAGCGGCACCAACGTCCACCTGATCCTGGAGGAGGTGCCACCGGCGCCGGAGACCGAGGCGCCCCGGGAGCAGGACGGCCCGCTGCCCTTCGTCGTCTCGGCCCAGACCGCCACCGCCCTCGCCGAGCAGGCCCGCCGGCTCGCCGGCATCGTGACCGACGACGCCCCGCTCGGCAACATCGCCGCCACCCTGGCCACCGGGCGCGCCCGCATGAGCCACCGCGCCGTGGTCGTCGCGCAGCGCCCCGGCGAGCTCCGCGACGGCCTGGGCCTGCTGGCCGACGGGCGCACCGGCGGCGACACGATCGCCGGGACGGGCCCGGCAGGCGAGCCGGGCCAGCTCGTCTTCGTGTTCCCGGGACAGGGCACCCAGTGGGTGGGGATGGGCCGGGAACTGCTGGACAGCTCCCCGACCTTCGCCGCCCGGGTCGCGCAGTGCCAGGAGGCGTTCGACCCGTGGCTGGACTGGTCGGTCGCGGACGTCCTGCGCGGCGGCGGCCCGAGCCTCGACCGGGTCGACGTCGTCCAGCCGGCGTGCTTCGCGGTGATGCTCGGCATGGCGGCGGTGTGGACCGCCGCCGGGGTGGTGCCCGACGCGGTGCTCGGCCACTCGCAGGGCGAGATCGCGGCGGCCTGCGTGGCCGGGGCGCTGACCCTCGCCGACGCGGCCCGCGTCGTGATCCTGCGCAGCCAGGCCATCGGCGAGAAGCTGCCCGCGGGCGGCGGCATGGCCTCCGTGGAGCTGCCCGCCGACGACGTCGCCGCCCTGATCGGGCCGTGGGGGCGGCGGTTGCAGATCGCGGCGGTCAACGGGCCCGCCGCCGTCGTCGTCGCCGGGGACGGCACCGCGCTCGACGAGCTCGCCGCCCGCGTCGCCGGCCGGGACTTCCGGTTCAAGCGGATCGCCGTCGACTACGCCTCCCACAGCCACTACGTGGAGGCGATCGAGCCGGTCCTGCGCAACGACCTCGCCGGCCTCGCCCCGGCGGCGCCGCGCATCCCGTTCTACTCCACCACCGAGGGCCGGTGGCTCGGCGCCGACGACCGCCTCGACGCCGACTACTGGTATCGCAACCTGCGCGGCACCGTCCGTTTCGCACCCGCCGTCCGTGACCTCATCGCCCAGGACCACCGGGTCTTCGTCGAGCTGGGCGCCCATCCGACGCTGCTGGCCGCCGTCACCGCGACGGCCGACGCCCTGGACGCGGACGTCACCGCCGTCGGCTCCATCCGGCGCGACGACGGCGGCCGGTCGCGGCTGCTGCGCTCCATGGCCGAGCTGTTCGTGCGCGGCGTGCCGGTGGACTGGCAGACCCTGACCCCCGGCCGCGCCGCCGAACCCGCCCCGCTGCCCACCTACCCGTTCGACCACCAGCGGTACTGGATCACCATGCCCGGGACGCGGACGAGCCCCGAGGCGCTGGGGCAGACGTCCAGCGACCACCCGCTGCTCGGCGCCGTGGTCGACCTCCCGCACAGCGACGGGCTGGTCCTCACCTCCCGGCTGTCGCTGGCCACGCACCCCTGGCTGGCCGGTCACCGCATCCAGGACGCCGTGCTCGTGCCCGGCACCGTCTACGTCGACCTCGCCATGCGCGCCGGCGACGAACTCGGCTGCGGCACCCTCGACGAACTGGTCATCGAGGCGCCCCTGCCGCTGCCCGACAGCGGCGGCGTCCGGATCCAGGTGGCCGTCGGAGGCACGGACGCCACCGGCCGGCGACCCGTCCAGGTCTACAGCAGCGGGGAGGCCGCGACCGGCTGGACCCGCCACGCCACCGGCCTGCTCTCCGCCACCCCGGCCGGCGGCGGCACGGTCGACCTCACCCAGTGGCCGCCAGCCGGCGCGCGGCGCGAGGACCTCGACGGCTTCTACGCCGGCCTCGCCGCCCGTGGCTACGACTACGGCCCGGCGTTCGCGGGCCTCACCGCCGTCTGGCGGCGCGGCGAGGAGATCTTCGCCGAGGCCGCCCTGCCGCCCGGGCACGACGCCGACGCGGACAGGTTCGGCATCCACCCCGCCCTGCTCGACGCCGCGCTGCACGCCAACGCGTTCCACCGCCGCGACGACGAGCGCAACGTCCTGCCGTTCGCCTGGAACGGGGTCCAGCTCCACGCCACCGGCGCGCGTTCCCTGCGCGTGCGGGTGGCCCCGTGCGGCCCGGACGCGCTGTCCTTCGACGCCGCCGACGAGCACGGCGTCCCGGTGCTGACCATGGAATCCCTCGTGTCGCTGCCGGTCGCCGACCTCGCCGCCGGGCCGGCACCCGACTCGCTGTGGCAGCTCGACTGGACGCCCCTGCCGCCGTCGAACCCGGGCGCGAGGGGCCGCTGGGCCGACGTCGCCAGCTCCGGCGACGTCGCCCGGATCGCGCTGGCCGTGGAGAGCGGCGACGAGGCGCCCGAGACTGTCCTGTTCGACCTGACCGGTGGCGGGTCCGGCACGGACCCGCTGCCCCTGCTGCACCGGGCGCTCGGCGTCGTCCAGGCCTGGCTCGCCGAGCCCGTCCCGGACGGGGTGCCGCTCGTCGTGGTCACCCGGGGAGCCGTGCCGGCCGGCACGGCGGTCACCGACCCGTCCGGCGCCGCCGTGTGGGGGCTGCTGCGGTCCGCGCAGGCCGAGAATCCGGGCCGGTTCGTGCTGGTCGACGTCGGGCCCGACGCCGACCGGGACCGGGCGGTGCTGCTCGCGCTCGCGGCGGGCGAGCCACAGACGGCGGTACGGGCGGACACGGTCTGCGCCCCGCGCCTCGGCCGGGCGCGCCGCACCGAGCCGGAGACGCCCGTGGGGTCGCTCGCCGACGGCACCGTGTTGATCACCGGTGGGACGGGCGTGCTCGGCCAGCTCCTGGCCCGCCACCTGGTCGAGCGGCACGGCGTACGCCACCTCGTGCTCGCCAGCCGCCGTGGCGCGGACGCGGACGGCGTCTCTGCGCTGGTGGACGAGCTCGGCGGGCGGGGTGCGCACGTCCGCGTCGTCGCCGGTGACCTCACCGACCGGGCCACCCTCACCGTCCTGCTCGACGACGTCCCCGCCGACCGTCCGCTCTCCGGGCTGATCCACGCCGCCGGCGTGCTCGACGACGCCACCATCGCCGGCCTCGACCCGCGCCGCCTGGACGCCGTCTTCCGGCCCAAGGCCGCGGTGTTGCGCATGCTCGACGAGTTGACCCGCACCCGCCCGCCGGCCCTGTTCGCCGCGTTCTCCTCGGCGGCGAGCGTCTTCGGCTCGGCGGGGCAGGGCAACTACGCGGCGGCCAACGCCTACGTCGACGCGCTCGTGTCGGCGCGCCGGGCCGCCGGCCTGCCCGCCGTGTCGCTGGCCTGGGGCCTGTGGGAACCGGAGACGGGGATGACGGGCACGCTCGCCGACGTCGACCGCACCCGGATGAGTCGCGGCGGCGTACGACCGATGCCCGCCGCCGACGCGCTGCGCATCTTCGACGCCGCCGTCGACTGCGCCGACGACCTGTTGATCCCGATCCGGCTCGACCTCGGCGCGCTGCGCGCCGACGCGGCGGCCACCGGGACCGTGCCACCGTTGTACCGGGCGCTCGTGCGCGCCCCGCGCCGGGCCGTGCGGGCTGCGGGCGGCGGCGCGGGCGGCACCCTGAGCCGCCGCCTGGCCGGCCTGTCCACGCCGGAGCAGACCGAGCTGCTGCTGGGCATCATCCGGGCGGAGGTGGCGACGGTGCTCGGCCTCGACACGCCGGACTCCACCCTCGACGCGCAGCGCTTCGGCGAGATCGGATTCGACTCGCTCACCGCCGTGGAGCTGCGCAACCGGCTCTCCGCGGCCACGGCCGTCAAGCTGCCCGCCACCCTCGTCTTCGACTACCCGACGCCGGTCGCGCTCGCCCGCTACCTGCTCGAACGCGCGGGCGAGGTCGCCTCGGCCGGGCCCGCGCCGGTCGCCGCCGTTCCCGCCGTCGCCGACGACCCGGTGGTCGTCGTCGGCATGGCGTGCCGCCTGCCCGGGGGCGTGGCCAACCCCGACGACCTGTGGCGGCTGGTCGCCGAGGGCCGCGACGGCATGTCGGGCTTCCCGCAGGACCGTGGCTGGGACCTTGGCGGCCTGTTCGACCCCGACCCCGACCAAGCCGGGACCTCGTACGTGCAGCGGGGTGGCTTCCTGCACGACGCGGGGAACTTCGACGCCGCCCTGTTCGGCATCTCCCCGCGCGAGGCGCTGGCCATGGACCCGCAACAGCGGCTGCTGCTGGAGAGCACCTGGGAGGCCCTGGAGTCCGCCGGGATCGACCCGTCCTCGCTGCGCGGCGAGCGCGTCGGCGTCTACACCGGCCTGTCCATCCACGACTACCTCGGCTCGCTGACCGACGTCCCCGAAGAGCTGGAGGGCTACGTCACCACGGCCACGGCGGGAAGCGTCGCCTCGGGCCGGGTGGCGTACTCGTTCGGCCTGGAGGGGCCCGCGATGACGGTCGACACCGCCTGCTCGTCGTCGCTGGTCGCCATCCACCTGGCCGCCCGGGCGCTGCTCGCCGGCGAGTGTCGGATGGCGCTGGCCGGCGGCGCGGCGGTGATGGGTTCCCCGGTCGGCGTGCTGGGCTTCTCCCGCGCGCGTGGCCTGGCCGCCGACGGCCGGTGCAAGCCGTTCTCGGCCGCCGCGGACGGCACGGTGCTCTCCGAGGGCGTCGGCGTGGTGCTGCTGGAACGCCTGTCGGAGGCGCGCCGCGCCGGGCACCGGGTGCTCGCCGTCGTCCGTGGTTCCGCGATCAACTCCGACGGCGCCTCCAACGGCCTCACCGCCCCGAACGGGCCGGCGCAGCAGCGGGTCATCCACGCCGCCCTCGCCGCCGCCGGGGTCGCCGCCGGCGACGTCGACGTGCTGGAGGCGCACGGCACCGGCACCTCGCTCGGCGACCCCATCGAGGCCCAGGCGATCGTCGCCACGTACGGGCGCGACCGCGAGCCGGACCGCCCCCTGTGGCTGGGCTCGGTGAAGTCGAACCTCGGCCACACGCAGGCCGCCGCCGGGGTGGTCTCCGTCATCAAGATGGTGCAGGCGCTGCGGCACGGGACGCTCCCGCCGACCCTGCACGCGGACGAGCCGACCCCGCACGTCGACTGGTCCGAGGGCACCGTGGCCCTGCTCGACCGCGGCCGGCCGTGGCCCGGCGGCGACCGGCCACGCCGGGCGGCCGTCTCGTCGTTCGGCATCAGCGGCACCAACGCCCACCTCGTCCTGGAACAGGCGCCGCCCGCCCCCGCCGCCGAACCCATCGAGGCTGGTGAACCCAGCGAAACCGGCGGGGTCGCGCCCTGGCTGCTGCCGTTCGTCCTGTCCGCGAACAGCCCGGCTGCCCTCGCCGGGCAGGCCCGCCGCCTGCGCACGGCGGTGGCGGCCGGCACCCCGCTGCCGGCCGCCGCGCGTACGCTGCTCGGCGCGCGGGCCCTGCTCGGTCACCGTGCCGTGATCGCGGCGGCCGACAGCGACGCGCTGCTGGTCGGGCTCGACGCCGTCGCCGCCGGCGAGAGTGCCGCAGACACCGTCGTCGCGGAGGTCGCCCCCGGCGCGGCGTCGTCGCTGGTGTGCGTGTTCCCCGGTCAGGGCGTCCAGCACCCCGGCATGGGGCGGGGCCTGCACGACCGCTTCCCCGCCTACGCGACGGCCTTCGCCGACGTCTGCCAGCGTCTCGACGTGCACCTGGCCGGCGACGTCGCGCTGCGCGACGTCGTGTTCTCCGAGCCGGGCAGCCCCGAGGCGGCCATGCTGGACCAGACCGCCTACACCCAGGCCGCCCTGTTCGCGACCGAGGTCGCCCTGTTCCGGCTGATCGAGTCCTGGGGCGTGCGTCCCGCCCAGCTGATCGGGCACTCGATCGGCGAGATCGCCGCCGCCCACGTCGCCGGCATGCTCTCGCTCGACGACGCGGCGCTCGTCGTGGCCGCGCGGGGACGGCTCATGCAGGCGCTGCCGCCCGGGGGCGCGATGGTCGCGGTCGCCGCGACCGAGGACGAGGTGCGCCCGCTGCTCGGCGCCGGCGTCGACCTCGCCGCCGTCAACCACCCCTCCTCGGTGGTGCTCTCCGGCACCGCGGAGGCCGTGCACGCCGCAGCGGACAGGCTGCGCGCCGAGGGACGCAAGGTGACCGCGCTGCGGGTCTCCCACGCGTTCCACTCGGCGCTGATGGAACCCATGCTCGACGCGTTCCGCGCGGCCGTCTCCGCCGTCACCTGGCTGCCCGCGCGGATCCCGGTCGTCGGCCTCGCCGACGGCGACCCGTCCGGCGTCGACTACTGGGTGGAGCACGTGCGGGGCACCGTACGCTTCGCCGCAGGCACCCGTACCGCGCTGGACCGGGGCGGCCGGCTCTTCGTCGAGCTGGGCCCCGGCACGTCCCTGTCGGCGGCGGTGGCGCACACGGGTGCGGACGCGGGCGTGCCCGCCGTCTGCGCCCCGACCCTGCGCGACGGCCGCGACGAGGTACGCGGCACCGTCACCGCGATGGGTGAACTGTTCGCGCGGGGCGTGCCGGTCGACCTGGCGGCGCTGCTGCCGGCCGACGCCGACCTGGCCGACCTGCCGACGTACGCGTTCGACCACCGGCACTACTGGCTGCGCGAACCCGGGGGCCGGGGGAGCGCGGCCGGGCTCGGCCTCACACCCGGCAACCACCCGCTGCTGTCGGCCGTGGCAGCCGTCCCGGACACCGGCGGCCTGATCGGCACCGCCCGGTTGACGGCCGCGTCCTGCCCGTGGCTGACGCCCGGCGACCCGGTGCCGCCGGCCGCCCTCGTCGACCTGGCGTTCCGGGTCGGCGACGAGGCCGGTTGCGTCGTGCTCGACGAGCTGACCGTCGACGTACCGCTCGTCCTCGCCCCGTCCGCCGCGGTGCGCCTGGAGGTCCTGGTCGGTGCCGCCGACGACGCCGGGCGTCGTCCGGTGACCGTCTACGGCACCCCGGACGGCTCCACCGCCCGGGTGCGGCACGCCACCGCGACGCTCTCGCCGGCCGCCCCGCCGACGCCCGCCCGGGACCACCGCCCGTGGCCCCCCGCCGGGGCGGCACCGGTCGACGTGCGGGCGGGCCGCGCGGAGCTGGTGGCGGCGTGGCGGTACGGCGACGAGGTGTTCGCCGAGGCGGCCCTCGACGACGACGCCACGGACGCCTTCGGCCTCGACCCGCGCCTGCTCGACGCGGTGACGGGTGCGATCGGCTTCGCGGGCCGGTGGGACACGGTGGTGCTGCACGCGACCGGCGCCCGGAGCATCCGGGCCCGGTTCACCCCGCTCGGCGGCGACCGCTGGGCACTCGAGGCGACCGACGGGACCGGAGCGCCGGTGCTCACCGCCGGCTCCTGCACCGTGGCACCGCCG
>NZ_JBHUVA010000024.1:0-80710 GCF_042670805.1 Micromonospora sp. NPDC057141
CAAGTCCCGCAAATATCCCACCCGCCGGGCACGGCCCGGCCGCCCGGCCCGCCGCGAGTTCGAGTACATCCGCCACGGCACGGTCTCCCTCATGGGGGCGATGAACGTCGCCACCGGCGAGGTCCACCCGAAGATCATCGAACGCAACAACTCCGAGACCTTCACCGCGTTCCTGGCCGAACTCGACGAGACCATCCCCGCTCATCTGAAGATCCATCTGATCCTGGACAACGGGTCCAGCCACACCTCCAAGGCCACACGTGCCTGGATCGCTGCCCATCCCCGGTTCCAGGTGACCTACACCCCCAAGCACGCCTCCTGGTTGAACATGATCGAAATCTTCTTCTCGATCATCACCAAACGACTGTTACACCGCGGCGAGTTCACCTCCCGAGACCACCTCGCCACCAAGATCCTCAAATTCGTCGCCCACTACAGCCGGACCGCCAAACCCTTCCGATGGCGCTACGACGGTCGGCCTCTGGCAGCGTGAACCCAACCCTGACAAGACTTCTGCGGGGCTGCACTAGTGACTACCGGAAGGTGACGTCACTTCTGTTGACCTTGCAGTTGGCGTCGTTCCAGCCCTCACCGAGGTAGCTGGGTTCGCTGCCCTTGGGCACACCCTTGTACTTGCCGCAGATGGTGGCCGAGCCAATGACGACCACGCGGGTGATCGTCGCAGTGTCGTTCCAGTTGCTGTTGATGCCGGCGAGCATGTCGATGTCGTCGACGAGGACGTTGTCGATTCGCACGTGGCGGGTGTGCGAGGTGGAGCAGTTGCCGCAGCCGCGGTACAGCTTGCCGGACCCCTTGAGGTAGAAACCGGAGATGTCGACCGTGCCGTTGCCGTTGTGCTGGAAGGTCTTGTCGCTGCCGCTGCGCGCGCCGCCACCGATGACGTAGGAGGTGCCGCCGTTGGTCTGCTTGAAGGTGGCGGCGTCCTCACCGATGTCGTTCCACCACACGTTGCGCAGCGTGCAGGTGCCCTCGCAGTGCACGCCGTCGCCGGCGGGCGAACCGAGGATGACGTTCTGCAGCGTGCCGCCGTTGGCGATCTTGAACATCGGGTCCTGCGACTCGCCCTGCCCACCGTCACCGATGCAGCAGTAGGTCTTCATCCCGCCGTCGAAGGTGCCGGAGACGTTGACCGTGCCCGAGATGCTCACCGAGCCGGCCGACGACGGCCACGCGCCGGTCGGCGCGCCTGGGTTGCCGGTCGGGCCGGACGTCGGACCGCTGGTGGGGCCACTGGTCGGGCTGGTGGTCGGGGTCGACCCGCCGCTGGAGTACGTCTCGAACTCGGCGATCCGCGGGGCGCCGGACGCGCTGGTGATGACGAAGGAGAGCTTCTTCAGCGACGTCGAGGAGAAGTTGATGGTGCTCGGGGCGCTGCTGCCGCTGGCCAGGACGGAGCCCGTGTCGTGGTTCGTGAGCTGCCAGCCACTGATCGAGCCGCCGCCCGAGGCCTGCACGATGACGGCCGAGGACACCGTGGTGGCGCCGCCCCACTTGACCGAGATCGTGCCGGTCGAGCCGCTCGGCGACCAGAAGGTGCTGGTGTTGCCGTCGATGACGTTGCCATAGCTGGTGCCACTGGCCTTGCTGGAGCCGTCGGCGCCGGCGCCGAGGCTCAGGTTCGTGGCGGCCGAGGCGTGGGGGACCTGCAGCGCCAGCGCGGCGACGGCACCTGCGACCGCAGTGGCACCGCCGGCCAGCCACCGTGTAGCGACTTTGCGTCTCATCTGATCCGCCTTTCAATCATGAACACCCTGTTACGGAAAGCGCTTTCCAGACACCATAGAGGCTTATCGATGGCGCGGCAAGGTTGCGATTGCCGATTTGTCAACGTCTGGCACCCGCGCCGGGTGACCTGCTGGGCGACGAGCTGTTGGCGCTGTTCATCGAGGGTTGGAGGTTCCGGTGCGCCGAAGCGGTCGGCCCTGTTGCTGTCGCCGGCAACGGTGACAGCAACAGGGCCGGACAGTGCGAGCCGAAGCCAGCCGGCGACGGACCGGCGGCCCGCTGCGCCTCGGCTCAGCTTCCGGGCTGCCCCTCAGGCATCACCTGGCGTCGCCGAGCAGTCCGAGCAGGACGCCGCGTACGGTCGCCTCGAAGAGGTCGCGCTGCGTCGGCGGCGCCTGCGGGGCGGTGAGGGCGGCGACCAGGTTGGGGAACGCCGCCAGGTCGATCCCGTCGAAGCGAACCGGCGGCCCGCCCTCCGGACCCGTTCGTCCCGGTCAGCGTCCCCGCTGGCGGACCTTGATGCTGTCGAGGTCCGTCGACACCGACGTGAGGTCGCCGTGGTCGGCGCCCAGCCCCCGGACGGCGGCTGCGGCGAGCGCCTCCGCCCGGCCGGTCACCACGTCTTCCCCGTCCTCCGCCGTGGCCCGCACGACGCAGCGGAAGGTGAACGCGAGCAGGGAACGCTCGTAGGTCACCGTGCCCTCCTCGGTGAACCGCGCCGCGAACACGTCGTGCTCGTCGGCGCGGGCGAGCAGCGCGGCCCGCTGCCCGGCGTCGAGCGGCGCGAACCTGCCGCGCACGATGACCTGATACGTCTTGCCGGTCATTGCTGATGCTCCCCGATCGGTGGACGAAGGCACGACCTCGCCGGCCGGCGGCTCCACCCGTCATCGTGCCGCCTCCCCGGCGTGCGGCAAGCGGATTACCGGCCCGCCGACGCCCCGCCTGCGGGCCGCCGGGGATGTCCGGCGGCCCGCCGCAGTCGGGTCAGTTCGCGCAGACCGCGTACGCGCGCACCTTCCAGTTGCTGCTGAACCCGTTCTCGTCCTCCATGGCCCGGACGGTCACCGTGGTCGAGGAGGTGGCCCGCATCTCAGTCAGGCGCACCTGGCCGTCGCCGCCGAGGATCTCGCCGCCCACCCCGTGCACCCGGGTCCCGGGCGGGCAGGTGGCGACCACCGACTGGACGGCCGCAGAGCTGTAGGCGCTGTCGTCGACGACGCGTTGCTCGCCGGGTAGCGGGTCGGCGCAGATCGCGGTGGCGTCCAGCCACCAGGTGCCGGCGAAGCCGGTGCCGTCCTCGGCGCCGGCCACCACGACGCTGTTCTGCTGGATGCGCAGATCCTCCAGGATCACCTCGCTGTTGGACGCCCCGACGACCGCGCCGCCGACGCCGATGGCGTGCTTGCCGGCGGGGCAGGACTTCTCGAACCAGTTGGACGTGCCGAAGCTGGGCGCGGAGCTGCCGGAGACGGTCACCAGGCCGCTGGGTGCCGGGGCGCACAGCGCGCTCGCGGTGACCGCCCAGTCGCCGGCGACGCCGTTCTCGTCCTCGCGGCCGGTCACCGAGTGCGCGCTCAGCGCAGCCCCGCCCACGGTGGCCGTGCGACGCGTCCACCGGCTCCGGTTCGATCCTTCTCGCATGCTGTCCGACCTCTCAGAGAAGCTCGGCGGGTGATCCGGCCGAGGGGTGTGTGCGCTGACATCGGTGGGAGAAGCGGGAGGCCGGGACGCCAACAGAAAACTCCGGAGAAGTTTCCGGGCCGGAATGTCGTACCGCTGGGGTTGGATCGGAAGCGGGAGGGTCGGACGGAGCCGGAGGTGCCCGGGGTGGGCTACGCGGAGGTCAACGGCCTGCGGCTGTGGCACGAGGTGCGCGGCTCGGGCCGCCCGCTGGTGCTGCTGCACGGCGGGTACGGCGCGGCGGAGTCGTTCGCCCCGCTGCTGCCGGCGTTCGCCGGCCGGCGGCGGGTGGTGACGGTCGACCTCCAGGGGCACGGCCGCACCGCCGACGTCGACCGCCCCTTGCGGTACGAGTCGATGGCCGACGACGTCGCCGCGCTGGTCCGCCACCTGGGCCTCGGCGAGGCCGACGTGCTGGGCTATTCGCTGGGCGGCGGGGTGGCGCTGCGAGTGGCGATCCGGCATCCCGCGCTGGTGCGCCGCCTGGTGGTGGTCTCCGCGCCGTGCCGCAGTGGCGGGTGGTATCCGGCGGTGCTGGCCGCGATGGCCGCCCAGGACGCGGCGACGGGGGAGCGGATGCGGGGCACCCCACCGCACGAGCTGTACGCCCGGGTGGCCCCCCGCCCGCAGGACTGGCCGGCGCTGTGGGCGAAGACGGGGGAGCTGCTGCGCCGAGACTACGACTGGTCGGCGCAGGTGGCCGCCCTGGCGAATCCGACCATGCTGGTCTTCGCCGACGCCGACTCGATCCCGACCAGTCACGTGGCGGAGTTCTTCGGGCTGCTCGGCGGCGGCCACCGGGACGCCGGCTGGGACGGCACCGACCGTCCCGCGTCCCGGCTGGCCGTCCTGCCGGGGCTGACCCACTACGAGATGCTCGACTCGCCGGCGCTGCCCGCCGCCGTGCTGCCGTTCCTCACCGCACCGGCGCGCCCTCCGCAGTGACGCCCTCCGCCGCGCCGTCGGCTGCTGCGCCGGCCGGGGCCGACGCCGATGGGGCCGACGGGGCGGCGTAGTGCAGGAGGACCAGGCCGCTGTCGAACGCCCGCGTGCCGGTCAGGGCGAACCGGTGCGCCGCGAAGCCCCGGGCGGCCAGCGGGATGCCGCTGCCGGCGACGATCGGGTGCAGCTTGACCACGACCTCGTCCACCTCGGGCAGGAGCTGGCCGGCGAGGTGCCCGCCGCCGCAGAGCCAGATGTCGCCCCCGGGCTGCCCCTTCAGCTCGCGGACGAAGGCCACCGGGTCGCCGGCGACGACCTCCAGCCCGGGGTCGGTCGACGGGGGCAGCGACCGGGAGAAGACGTACTGCCGCAGGTGGGCGTACGGGCTGGCGATGCCGACGCGCAGTGCCGGGTCGTAGGTGGCGCGGCCCATCAGCACCGCGTCGAAGCGCCCAGCGGGCCGGTCGATGCCGAGCTGCGGGTGGCTGAACGTGGGGAAGGTCTGCGGCCACGCGGTGGTGAGGTGGGCCGCCACGTCCGGCTCCAGGGGGAAGAAGTCGTACGACCCGTCGGGGGCGGCGATGAAGCCGTCGAGGGTGCTGGCCACGTAGTAGACGAGCTTGCGCAAGGGAACTCCCATCAACCACTACTGCTGTCGTGGTTGGAACGTACTACACCTGTCGTGGTTGTTGCTATCGTGTTCGCCATGGCCCGCAACCCGCAACGACGCGCCCTGCTCGCCGACGCCGGGCTGCGCGTGCTCGCCGCCGCCGGCGCGCGGGGGCTCACCCACCGCGCCGTCGACGCCGAGGCGGGCGTGCCCACCGGCACCGCCTCCAACTACTTCCCCACCCGGGAGGCGCTGCTCGGCGCGCTCGGCGAGCGGGTCTTCCAGCGGTACGCCCCAGACGAGGCCGTCCTCGCCCGGCTCGCCGCCCGGGCACCGTCGATCGACCTCACCACCGACTACGTCCGCTACATCGTCGAGCGCACCACCCGCGAGCCGCACGTCACCCGGGCGCTGATCGAGCTGCGGCTGGAGGCCGCGCGCCACCCCGAGCTGGGCCGGGGCCTGGCCGAGGTGCTCCGCCGGGGATACGCCGACGACGTCGCGTTCCACGCCGCCGCCGGGTTACCGGGTGGCGCGTTCGAGATCGCCCTGCTCCACTATGCGGTGGACGGGTTGCTGCTCGACCTGCTCACCACGTCGATCGACGCCGGTTTCGACGTCGACGGGGTGGTTTCCGCCCTGGTGTCCCGCCTCGTCGGCGGCGCCGCCCCGCGACCGGGGGCCGCCCGCGACTGACGCTGGTCCGCCCCGGGCGAGGCGGGCGGCGCGCCCCGGCCGTCCCGAAGAACCCGAAGAACCCGAAGGAGTCGCGTGTCGCTCACCCTCGTCCCGATGACCGACGACCAGTTCGCCCCCCTGCGGGTCGGCCTCGAACAGGCGTACGCCGAGGACCTGGCCGGGGCCCGCGGCCTGTCGCCGGAGGCGGCCCGGGCCGAGTCGCTGGCCCAGATCGACCGGGACCTGCCCGACGGGGTCGCCACCCCCGGCGTCCTGCTGCGGATGGCCCTGGTCGACGGCGAGGAGGTCGGCTGGATCTGGACCACCCTGCCCGACGCCGACCGGCCGACGATGGCCTGGATCCACAACATCGAGGTGCATCCCGCCCACCGGGGGCACGGGCACGCGCGGCGGATGATCCAGCTCGCCGAGGCCGAACTCGCCCGGCTCGGCGTCGGCCAGCTCGGGCTGAACGTGTTCGGGCACAACACCGTTGCGATCCGGCTCTACGACAGCCTCGGCTTCCAGGTCACCTCCCAGCACATGGTCAAGCCGCTGCCGCCGAGCTGACCGCCCCTGCGCAGAGGCGCGACGTGTGCTCCCGCAGTCAGCGGGAAACCCACCCGGAACGCGCATCCCGCGGGGAGGAGCGAGGCGAATGACGGACCGTACCGGACCGACGATCGGCGTGCTGGGCTCGTACGGTGGTCGCAACCTCGGCGACGAGGCGATCCTGACCGGCCTCCTGGCCGACCTGCGCTCCCACGAGCCCAACGCGCGGATCATCGTCTTCTCCCGCAACCCGCCGCACACCGCCCAGGCCCACCCCGACGTCGAGGCGGTGCCGTGGGAGGGGGTCAGCCGGGTCGACTCGGCCGAGGTGCTGGCCGAGCTGGACCTGCTGATCCTCGGCGGCGGCGGCATCCTCTACGACCGGGAGGCCCGCCGCTACCTGCGCGTGGTCCGGGTCGCCCAGGAGCGGGGGCTGCCCCTGCTCACGTACGCGGTCGGGGTGGGGCCGCTCAGCGACGGGGTGGACACCGGCATGGTGCGGGAGACCCTGTCCTGTGCCGCCGAGGTCACCGTGCGGGACCAGGAGTCCCGGATGGTGCTGGAGGAGGCCGGGCTGCTCAACCCGATCACGGTGACCGCCGACCCCGCGTTCCTGCTGGAGCCGGAGGAGTTCCCCGAGCGCCTCCTGCGCGAGGAGGGCGTGCCGGCCGGCCGGCGGCTGGTCGGGCTCAGCGTGCGTGAGCCGGGCCGGGCCGCCGAGCGGCTCGACGTCGACGGCTACCACCGGCTGATCGCCCAGATCGCCGACTTCCTCATTCACCGGATCGACGCCCACGTGCTGTTCGTGCCGATGGAACGCGACGACATCCGGCACTCGCACGGCGTGATGTCGCACATGACCGCCGCCGACCGGGGCCGCATCCTGCACGGCGACTACTCGCCCCGGCAGGTGCTGGGGCTGATGCGGCACTTCGACCTCGCCGTCGGCATGCGGCTGCACTTCCTGATCTTCTCGGCGATGGTCGGCACCCCGTTCCTGCCCCTGCCGTACGCCGGGAAGGTCTTCGACCTCGCCCAGCGGCTCGGCGTGCCCGCGCTGCGCGGCGTGGAACGCGAGGTGGAGGGGCCGCTGCTGGCCGAGGTCGACCGCCTGTGGGACGAGCGGGACGCGCGCGCCGCGCAGACCGCGCGCCGGGTGGCGGAGGTCTGCGAGCAGGCCCGGGGCACCTCCCAGGTCACCGGCGAGGTGCTGGCGCGCCTGCGCTCGCGGACCCTGACCCGCGCCGGTCAGATGGCCGGACCCCGCCACCGGTAGAGCCACCCCTGATCTCCGCCGACGGTCGACTCCAACTCGTAGATCTCGGCCTCGGCCAGCCCGTGTCCGTCGAGGTGGTGGTGGGTCAGCGGCGGCCGGCCGTTGCTGTCCAGCTCCACCGTGACCGTCTGTCCGTCGGCGGTGCCGCCCGCCAGCGGGATCTCTGCCGTTGATGCCATGGGGCCCATCCTGCCCCGGCGCCGGACGCCCCGCAGCGCTCTCAGCCGGAGATGTGGTGAGTTTCGGCCCCGCCGGGGCACTTTCGTGCCCGGATCCACTCCTGGTGGGCCTGCGCCGCGCGGGGCGGCGTCACCAGATCCGGACAGCTAGGGTGCGGGGATGGCGGAGATCAAGATCGACCCCACCCTCGGCCCTGTGCTGGCCCGCACCGGCGACGAGCGCGCCGTGCTCGAGTCCTTCCTCGACTTCCACCGGGGCATCGTGCTGCGCAAGGTCGCCGGCCTCTCCGACGCCGACGCGCGCCGCCGGCTGGTGCCCTCCCTCACCACCCTCGCCGGCCTGGTGAAGCACCTGACGATGGTGGAGCGCAACTGGTTCGCCCTCCTGCTCGCCCCGGAGCCCGGCGACGTCTTCCCGACCGCCGAGGCGGACGCGGCGGCCAGCTTCACCCTCGACGAGTCCGACACCATCGCGTCCCTCGTGGCCGGCTACGAGCGGGCCTGCGCCCGATCGCGGGAGGTCGCGGCGCGCTTCGACCTCGACCACGTGGTGCCGCAGCCGCAGCTCGGCGAGGTCTCCCTGCGCTGGATCCTGGCGCACATGATCGAGGAGACGGCGCGGCACGCCGGCCACGCCGACATCCTGCGCGAGCTGACCGACGGCTCCACCGGCGCGATCTGACCACGACCACGGCGGTGCACCCGGCCAGCGCCACCCCCGCCCCGGTGTCGCCGATCCGCAGGTCGATCGGGGGAACGGTGAGCGAGTCGGTGGCCGGCGGGGGAGCTGCGGCACCGTAGCGGGTCGGCCCGGTGTCTCTCGGCCGCCCCGCCGGCCCGGCTATCCTCGGGGGTCGTCGGCGGAGGGGGGAACGGTGCTGGTCGTCCACGGGGTGTGGCTGCCCGGTGCCGGGTTCGCCGTCTGGGCGGAGGACAGCGCCCTGCCGCCGCAGGCCCCCCGCCGGCCGGGCCGGGCCCCCCGCGAGCGCCCGCACCCGTTCGCCGCCGACCACGCCACCCTCGCCGCCGTCCTCGGAGCCGGGCCGCAGACCGCTGCCCTCGCCGACGGGCCGCAGACCGCCATCCTCTCCGCCGGGCCGGCCGCCGAGCCCGGGTCGGTGCTGCTGCGCCTGCCCACCCGGGCGGGCTCGCCGGCCGACTCCCCGGAGCTGGTCCGCGCGGCCGTCGCCGAACCGGTCCGGGGGCCGGTCACCCTCGCCGGCTGGCGCGCTCCCGCCCTTCGGTACGCCCCGGCGGACGCGCTCGCGCTGCTGCGCGCTGCCGGCGACCGGGCCGGGGTGCCCGGCGCGACGCTGCGGCACCTCGCGGAGCTGGCCGAGTTCGCCGCCGACCTGGTCCGCCGGGGCCGTGTCCTGCCCGGCGTCGCCGGAGCACCCGATCCCGGACCGACCGCGTTCCGCCCGCTCGACGGTGCCCCCGCGACGTCGCGGGTCGACGCTTCCGCCACGTCGCGGGTCGACGGCCGGGCCGCCGCGCGTCCGGGCTCCGGGGCGGGTGCGGCGCGTACCTCCGGCCCGCGGCGGGCGGCGCGTCCGGCCTGCGGGGTCGGGGCGCGGGCGGTGTGGCGGCCCCTGCTCACCGGCGCCGACGCCGCCTGGGCGCGGTCGCTCGCCCTGGCCCTGCCCCCGGCCGCCCGGGCAGCCGCCGACGTGCCGGCCGGGGAGCTGGTCGCCGACGCCCTCGACGCGCTCACCGACGCCGCCGCGCGGGCAGCGCTGACCCGGACCGTGCTGACCCGGGGTGGCCGCCCGAGCGGCGCCGTGCCGGCCTGGCTGGCGGCGCTGACCGCACCGGACGGCGGGTTCACCGCCGAGCGGGCCGCCCTCGACACGCTGGCCGCCGAGCTGGACGACTGGCAGCGGGACGCGGCCGGCGGCGCGGTCCGGGCCAGCTTCCGCCTGGTGGAGCCAGCCGTCGACCCGACCGCCGACGCCCTGGCCGCCGCGCTGGGCCCGGCCGTCGCCGACGCAGACGACGTCCGCGCGGGGGACGCGAACGACGACGCCGACGCGGAGGCCGCATCAGCCGACGCCGGCCGCTGGCGGGTGGAGTTCGGGCTCCAGGCCGCCGACGAGCCGAGCCTGGTCGCGGACGCCGGTCACATCTGGCGGTCCCCGCATGCCCTGCCCGGGCTCGCCGGCCGGCTCGACTCCCCCCAGGAGACCCTGCTCGCGGAGCTGGGCCGGGCCAGCCGGCTCTGGCCGGAGCTGGACGCCGCCCTGCGTACGGCGACGCCGGAGGCGCTGGAGCTGGACGTCGAGGGCGCGCACCGGTTCCTGCGCGAGGGCGCGCCGGTGCTGCACGCCGCCGGGTTCGGGGTGCTGCTGCCGGGCTGGTGGCGGCGGCCGTCGGCGCGGCTGGGGGCGAGGTTGCAGGCGCGCAGCCGCACCGCCCCCGGCACGGTGGCCGCCGCCGATGGCGGGTTCGGCCTGGACGCCCTGCTCGACTACCGGTGGGAGGTGTCCCTCGGCGACGAGCCGATCTCCGCCGAGGAGCTGGCCGCGCTGGCGGAGCTGAAGACCCCGCTGGTTCGGCTGCGCGGGCGCTGGGTGGAGCTGGACCCGGGGCGGCTGGCCGCCGGGCTGCGGCTGCTGCGCTCGGCGGGCGAGCTGACGGTGGCCGACCTGCTGCGGCTCGGGCTGGCCGAGGCCGACTCCGCAGACGCGCTGCCGGTGCTGGAGGTCGTCGCCGACGGCGCGCTGGGCGACCTGCTCGCCGGGCAGGCCGAGCGCCGGCTCGTCCCGCTGGACCCGCCGTCCTCCTTCGCCGGGACGCTGCGGCCGTACCAGCGGCGCGGGCTGGCCTGGCTGGCGTTCCTCCAGTCGCTCGGCCTCGGCGGGGTGCTCGCCGACGACATGGGGCTGGGCAAGACGGTGCAGCTGCTCGCCCTGCTCTCCGGGGACCCGCCCGACGCCGGACCGACCCTGCTGGTCTGTCCGATGTCGCTGGTCGGCAACTGGCAGCGGGAGGCGGCCCGGTTCACCCCGAAGCTGCGCGTACACGTGCATCACGGTGCCGAGCGGGCGCGGGGCGACGACTTCGTCGCGGCCGTGCACGCGGCGGACCTGGTCCTGACCACCTACTCGGTGGCCGCCCGGGACGCCGTCGGCCTCGCCGGGATCGACTGGCTCCGGGTCGTCGTCGACGAGGCCCAGGCGATCAAGAACGCCTCGACCAGGCAGGCGGAGGCCGTGCGGGCGCTGCCGGCCCGGCACCGGATCGCGGTCACCGGCACGCCGGTGGAGAACCGGCTCGCCGACCTGTGGTCCATCATGCAGTTCGCCAACCCCGGCCTGCTCGGCCCGGCCGCCAGCTTCAAGAAGGCGTACGCCGAACCGATCGAGCGGCACGGCGACGCCGAGGCCGCCGAGCGGCTGCGCCGGATGACCGGCCCGTTCGTGCTGCGCCGGCTCAAGACCGACTCGTCGATCATCTCCGACCTGCCGGAGAAGCTGGAGATGGAGGTGCTCTGCAACCTCACCGCCGAGCAGGCGGCCCTCTACCGGGCGGTGGTGGACGACATGCTGGCCCGCATCGAGTCCACCGACGGCATCGAGCGGCGTGGCCTGGTGCTGGCGGCGATGACCCGGCTCAAGCAGGTGTGCAACCATCCCGCCCAGCTGCTGCGCGACGGCTCCGCCCTGCCCGGCCGCTCCGGCAAGCTGGCCCGGTTGGAGGAGATCCTCGACGAGGTGCTCGCGGCGGGGGAGAAGGCCCTGCTGTTCACCCAGTACGCCGAGTTCGGCGGGATGCTGCGCGGTCACCTCTCGGCCCGGTTCGGCCGCGAGGTGCTCTTCCTGCACGGCGGGGTCGGCAAGGCCGACCGGGACGCGATGGTGACCCGGTTCCAGTCCGCCGCGGGCCCGCCGCTGTTCGTGCTCTCCCTCAAGGCCGGCGGCACCGGGCTCACCCTCACCGCCGCCAACCACGTCGTGCACGTCGACCGGTGGTGGAACCCGGCGGTGGAGGACCAGGCCACCGACCGGGCGTTCCGCATCGGCCAGCGGCGGAGGGTGCAGGTCCGCAAGTTCGTCTGCGCCGGCACGGTGGAGGAGAAGGTCGCGGCGATGATCGCCGAGAAGCGGAGCCTCGCCGCGTCCGTGGTGGGTGCCGGCGAGCAGTGGGTCACCGAGCTGTCCACCGAGCGGCTGCGTGAGCTGTTCGCCCTGGAGGCCGGGGCGGTGGTCGAGTGAGCGGCCCGTTCGCCGACTACGGCAGGCCCCGGCGGGTCGAGGGCGGGCTGCGGGCCCGCAGCACCCGGGGCGCGATCGGCCGTTCCTGGTGGTCCCGCCGGTTCCTGGAGGTGCTGGAGTCCTTCGCGCTCGGCACCCGGCTCACCCGCGGCCGGTCGTACGCGCGGGCGGGGCAGGTGCTCGACCTCGACGTCGCCCCCGGCGTGGTGACCGCGCGGGTGCAGGGCTCGCGCCCCCGGCCGTACCGGGTGCGCATCGCGGTCGAGCCGTTTCCGGCGGCGCGGTGGGAACGGGTGGAGGCGGAGCTGGCGGCGCAGGCGTTCTTCAGCGCCCGGCTGCTCGCCGGCGACCTGCCGGCCGAGCTGGAGGAGCTGTTCGCGGCCACCGGCGCGCCGCTGTTCCCGGCCGGCGTCGACGAGTTGGACCAGCACTGCTCCTGCCCCGACTACGCCGTGCCGTGCAAGCACCTGGCCGCGACGTTCTACCTGCTCGCGGAGGCGTTCGACGCGGACCCGTTCGAGCTGCTGCACTGGCGGGGCCGCCGCCGCGCCGACCTGCTGGACCGGCTGCGGGCCCTGCGCGCCGCCACCGGCCCCGGGCGGGACGACGGCGTCCCGGTCGCGCCGGTGTCCACCGGGGACGGCGGGGACGCGGAACCCACGCCCGACGGCCGAGGCGCGGTCGCCGCGGCGGACGGCGACGGCCGGGCCGTGCCGGCCGTCGGCGCCGCGCGGGCGCTCGCCCCGCTGCCCGCCGCGCCGCTCGCCGACGCGGTCGACCGGTTCTGGGTTCCGCCGGTGCCGCTGCCGGACCGGCCGCCGAGCCTGGCGACCGGGCCGGACCTGTTGTTGCGGCAGCTCGGCGCCCCGGCGGCTGCACTCGGCGGCCCCGGCCTCACGGAACGGCTGGGCCGGGCGTACCGGGAGTTCGGCCGGGCCCGCCCGGAGGCCGACGGCGGCCGGTGACCCGGGCGCGGCCGTCTCCCACCGGCGGCGACGGACCGGCTACCACCAGCGGCGGCGGAACCGCCACATGACGGCGGCGTTGGCCAGCAGCACCGCCGCGAAGATCGCCCCGGCCGGTCGGCCGGCAAGGACGGTCGCCGCCGGCAGCGAGGCCCACAGCACGACGGTCAACAGCATCAGGTACCGGCCACGACGGGCCCGGGCCCGATGGTCCAGGCGGGCGAAGAACTCCGGGTCGCTCTCCCGGAGCTGACGGGTGATCTGTTCGAACCTGCGCTGATCCTCTTTGCTGAGCATGGCGGTGCCTTCCCCTCACGCGTTCAGCGATTCGGCGGCATACCCGCTGCGGTGGCGGCTCACGCGCTCCTGCTGCTGCTACTTTCGACGGACCGGGTTCGCCGCCGGCCCGCGCGGCACCTGAGAGCCCGCTTATCCCCGCCTTAAGTTTCCCTGTGGCAAGCAACGGCGCGGCCGGCGGCCGGAGGGGGCGAAATGTCGCAGCCCGGGCCCGCGCGATGCGTGTCCACCCTGCTCGGGACACCGCCGCCGGCAGGGCCCGAACCGGGCCACCGGGCGCGCGGCGTTGAGGGCCGTCTTAAGTGCCCTCCCCGGCCCGTCCGCAGCGCCTTGAAGCCCCTCCACCCGGTCGTTAGCTTCCCTGACAACTTCTCAGGCAGCAGTCGCCGCACCCGCCCCACCCCCGGGCTGGGCCCCGTCGGCGCGTGACGAAAACGGGATTGGTACATGGCCGACCAGAACGTGCCACCGCGCCGACCGCGGGACGACCATGGCGGGGACGGGCGACAGCACCCCAGCCCGGACGCCTACCGCGAGCACGGACCATCCACCGCCTACGGCCCCACCGGCCACCAGCCGGGCCATCCCCCGTACCCCACCGGCCACCAGCCGGGCCACCCGCCGGCCGCCGGCCCGCAGCCCGCGTACCCCATGACCGCCGGCCACGAGCCGGCCCGGCGCGGCCCCCGGTGGGTGGGCCCCGACGGCCTCGGCGACCGGCCCGCGCGCCCGGCCGATCCCGGACTGCCCAACCTGGACGACGACGGCGACCCCGGCCGGCGGGTGGGCCGCCGCCGGGCCCTCGCCGCGATCGGCGGCACCGCCGCCGTGGTCGCCGGCGGCGCCGCCCTGGCGATGACCCCGCAGGTACGCGGTCTGCTCGACCTCGGCGGCGACGCCCCGGTCGGCGACGCCACCGGCACCACGGTCACCGACGGCAGCTCGGTGCGCCCCGGCGGCCAGCAGCCCAGCACCGTGCGCACCTACACGGAGCAGAACGAGAGCTACATGGGCTCCCGGGCCGGCGCGGTGCTGAAGAGGAACACCCCCACCGGTGGCCGTACGTTCTCCGGCCCGGCCGCCGCCGCCGAGGCGACCGAGGTGACGGTCGAGACGGTGCTCGCCAAGGACCCGGTGCGGCACCTGGCCAGCCGGGCCACCTTCGGCGCCACGCCGAAGCTGCTGGCCGACATCAGGCGGATGGGCATCGACGCGTGGGTCCGCCAGCAGCTCGAACCCGAGAAGATCGCCCCCAGCGCCGCCGAGCTGAAGCTGTCCGAGCTGCCCACCCTCAAGCTCAGCCCGCAGCAGCTGCGCGACCAGCGCGACACGCTCAACGAGCGGGGCGCGCAGCCGGAACGCGAGCTGGTCGACGCCACCATCGCCCGGCAGGTCTGGTCGGAGCGCCAGCTGTTCGAGGTGATGGTCGACTTCTGGAACGACTTCCTGCACGTCGCCGCCGACTTCGACGGCGGCGAGGTCTACCGCGCCTCCTTCGACGCCGACGTGGTGCGCAGGCACGCGTTGGGCAGCTACCCGGAGATGCTGGTCGCCGCCAACAAGCACCCGGCGCTGTTGCTCTACCTCAACCAGAACGACTCCCGGGCCGACGCGGTCAACGAGAACCTGGCCCGGGAGAACCTGGAGCTGTACTCCGTCGGCGTCGACGGCGGATACACCGAGAAGGACGTCCGGCAGGCCGCCCTGCTCCAGACCGGCCGCGGCGTCAACGACGGGAAGTACGTCTTCCGCCCCGAGCGGCACTACCTGGGCAAGGTGAAGATCCTCGGCTTCACCCACGCGAACAACTCCGACGACCCGTTGAAGGCCGACGCGGCCATCGACGCGTACATCGCGTACCTCGGGCTGCACCCGTCGACCGCGAGGTACGTGGCGCAGAGCCTCGCCACCCGGTTCGTCTCGGACACCCCGCCGAAGTCCCTCGTGGACCGGCTCGCCAAGACGTACGCGGCGAACAAGGGCATGATCAAGCCGATGCTGATGACGCTGCTCAGCTCCTCGGAGTTCTGGGCGTCGGTCGGCCAGAAGGTGCGCCGCCCGATGGAGTACCTCGTCGCCACGTACCGCGCCCTCGGCGTCTCCCCGCAGGCATCGCCCGCGTTCCGGCAGGGCGACAACCGGCGCACCGCGTTCGCGCAGGGGCTGCGGCAGGTCCAGGACAAGATGCGCGAGCTGGGCCAGTATCCGATGGGCCAGCCCACCCCGGACGGCTACCCCGACGTCTACGTCGCCTGGACCTCCGCCGGCACCATGGTCAACGGCTGGAACGAGGCCGGGGAACTGATCGGCGGCCGGCGCACCCAGTTCACCTACACCCCGCCGGAGAAGCTGGTCGCGAAGCCGCCGGCCACCGCCGGGGCGTACGTGGACGCGCTGGCCCAGCGCCTCGTGCACCAGAAGCTCAGCGCCCGGGAGCGGGAGCTGATCCTCGACGTCGCCGGCGTCTCGGCGGGCACCCGGGTCGACGCCACGTTCGGCGGGGCCGTCGCCGCCGTCGCGCGGACGATCCTCGCGTCCCCCCAGCACCACCTGCGGTGAGGCGCCCGATGGAGAAGCCGACGAGGCACCCGATGGAGAAGACCGTGCACCCGTTCCCCCTGCACCCCGAATGCCCCGACCTGCGCCGCCTGGCGGACGACCCGGCCGAGGCGCTGCTGCGGGCCGAGGCCGACGTCGTCGCCGCCGAGAACGCCGCCGAGGCCGACCGCTACCGCCGGCTGGAGGCGCTGGAGGAGGCCCAGCAGGACGGCCGGGGCGTCACCCGGCGCACCTTCGTCGCCGGGGCCGCCGCCACCGCGACCGCCCTGGCCACCGCCCAGTTCGTCACCACCTCCGCCTCGTTCGCGGCGACGAAGACCGGCACCCTGATCCACGTCTTCCTCTACGGCGGGCTGGACGGGCTGAGCCTGGTCGCCCCGGCCGACGACCCGGTGCTCGCCAAGGCCCGCCCCGACCTGCTGCTCGGCGACGACTCCCTGGCCCTGGGCCGTGGCTTCAAGCTGACCAGCGCGTTCGCCCCGCTGGAGAAGTGGCTCAGGGCCGGGCAGCTCGGCTTCGTCCCGGCGGTCTCCGACGAGCGGCTGTCCCGCAGCCACTTCCAGGCCGCCGACGCCTGCAACCTCGGCGGCCTGCCCAGCGAGACCGGCGGCCGGGGCTGGCTGGACAGCCTCGTCGACAACCTCGGCAAGGGCACCGCGTTCCGCAGCGTCGGCATCGGCAGCACCCTGCCCCGGTCGCTGGTCGGCACCAACGGCGCGCTGGCCATCAACAGCGTCGGTTCGCTGCGGCTGGGCGGCGACGAGAAGTACCGGGCCGCCACCGAGAAGGCGATCAGGGGCCTGTTCACCGGGATCAACCACCCGGTCCAGGAGGCGGTGCAGGACGGCCTCGGCGCGCTGGCCACCGCCCAGAAGCTCGCGGCGAAGCCGTACCAGCCGGCCGAGGGCGTGACGTACGAGGGCGTCGGCTACGCCTTCCAGCAGCTCGCCCAGCTCATCAAGGGCGGGGCGAACGTCCGGGTCGCCACCGTCGGGATGGGCGGCTACGACACCCACGAGAACCAGGGCACCCGCCCCGGCGGGCAGTTGCACCGGCGCCTCGGCGAGCTGGCCGCCGCGCTGGCCGCGTTCTTCACCGATCTGGGCGACGCCGCCGCCGACGTCACCATCATGGTGTCCAGCGAGTTCGGCCGCCGGGTCGCCTCCAACAGCGGCGGCACCGACCACGGCCACGGCGGGGTGGTCACCGTCCTGTCCGGCCGCAAGCTCGCCGGCTCGCTGCTGGGCACCTGGAACGGCCTGGCCGACCTCGACTCCGGCGACGTGCCCGAGTACAACAACATGTTCGACGTGTACGGCTCCGTCGCGCAGGGCCGGTTCGGGCTCACCACCGCCGAGGTCGACAAGATCTTCCCCCGGCAGAAGTTCACCCCCGTGAAGCTGTACGCGTGACCCACCCGCACACCCACGCCGCCGGCCGCCGTACGGGCAACCCCGCCCCGCACGGCGGCCGGTCGGCTGCGCCCGTACCCCCGGTGGTGGTGCCCCGACGCGGGCCCGGCGGCCGGCGGGCGCTGGTGGCCCTGTTCTGGGCGGGCCTGGTCGCCGCCGTGCTGCCGTGGTGGCTGGACACGCCGGCCGGCTCGCTGGACACCGCCATCGCGCTGACCGCCGCCGGCCGGATCATCGGCCTCGTCGCCGGCTACCTGCTGCTGGTCCAGGTGCTGATGATGAGCCGCCTCGGCGCGTTCGAGCGGTCGGCCGGCGCGGAACGGGTGTCCCGCTGGCACCGGGACGTGGGCGCGACCCTGCTGGTCGCGGTGCTGGCCCACCTGTCGCTGATCGTGGTCGGCTATGCCGTGGAGGGCGACACGTCGGTGCCCGGCCAGGCCGGCGAGCTGCTGGCCGACTACGACGACATGGTGGGCGCGTTCGCCGCAGCCGGCATCCTGGTGCTGCTCGGCCTCACCGGGGTCCGCGCGTTGCGCCGGGCGCTGCCCTACGAGCTGTGGTACCACCTGCACCTGGCCAGCTACCTCGTCGTGGCGCTCGGCCTCGGCCACCAGTTCAGCAACGGCGCGCAGCTGCACCCGCCGGGCCCGGTGCGCACCGGCTGGATCACCGCGTACGCGCTGGTGGCCGCCGCCCTGTTCTGGGGCCGGGTGGTCGCCCCGCTGCGGTTCAACCTGCGGCACCGGCTGCGTGTGGCCGACGTGGTGGCGGAGAGTCGCGACACCGTGTCGATCTACCTGACGGGCCGGCGGCTCCACCGGATCGACCTGCTCGGTGGGCAGCACCTCCGCTGGCGGTTCCTCGCCCCGGGCTGCTGGTGGCAGTCGCACCCGTTCTCCGTCTCGGCCGCCGCGAACGGCCGCTGGCTGCGGCTGACCGTCAAGGTGGTCGGCGGGCACACCGCCGACCTGCGGGAGGTCGAGCAGGGCACCCGGGTCTGGGCGCAGGGCCCGTCGGGCACGTTCACCGCCGCCCACCGCCGCCGGGAGCGGGCCCTGCTGATCGCCGGTGGCAGCGGCATCGCCCCGCTGCGGGCGATGCTGGAGGAGCTGCCGCCGGGTGCGGCGCTGATCTACCGGGCCCGCACCCCCGACGACGTGCTGCTGCAGCGGGAGCTGGACTGGCTCGCCCAGGAGCGCGGCACCGACGTCTGGTACGTCGTCGGCTCCCGCGCCGACCCCGGCCCCCGGCAGGTGCTCAGCGCACCGGGGTTGCGCGCCCTGGTGCCCGACGTGGCCCGCCGCGACGTCTACCTGTGCGGTCCGCCCGGCCTGGTCGCGCAGTCGGTCCGCGCTGTGCGGGCGGCCGGCGTGCCCGGCCGGCAGATCCACCTCGCCACCTTCGAGCTGTAGTCCTTCGCCGAGAGGTCCCCCGCCATGCGTCGCGCGTTGCTCGCGATCACCGGCCTCGCTGCCGGCACCACCGCGTTGGTGGTGCTCAAGGGCTCCCCGGGAGCCAGTCAGGTCGCCCAGGACCCGCCGGTCGCCTCCCCCTCCGGCGGGGCCACGCCGTCGGCCGCCTCCCTCGGCGCGAAACCCCGCGCCACCACCCCCGCCGCCCGCACCCCGACGGCCCGCACCACCACCACGGCCCGGCCCGGCGCGGCCCCGCGTGCCACCACGGCCGCGCCGCGCGCGACCATCCGCCGGGTCACCGGCCCGGTCGTCGAGAACGAGTACGGCAACGTGCAGGTGCAGATCGTGCTCTCCGGCACCCGGATCGTCGACGCCGTGGCCCTGGAGCTGCCGCAGGAGTCCGCGCAGTCCGACCGGCGCAGCGACCAGGTCGACGGCCGCTACAGCGGCGCCTCGGGGCAGGTCGTGCAGCGGCAGGGCGCCGACCTGGACACCGTCTCCGGGGCGACCGCCACCAGCGAGTCCTACCGGCGGTCGGTGCAGGCCGCCATCGACCGGGCCCGCTGAGGTGGCGGCGGCACCGACCCGGCCCGCTGAGGTGGCGGCGGCACCGACCCGGCCGGGCCTGCGCCGGGTCGAGCAGATCATGGGTACGGCGATCAGCCTCGACCTCGCCGACGACCTGCCCGTCGGGCGGCTGCACGAGCTGGCCGAGGAGACGTTTGCCTGGCTGCGGGAGGTGGACGCCCGGTTCAGCACGTACCGGGCCGACAGCGAGGTGCGGCGCTTCGACCGGGGCGAGGTGCTGCTGTCGGAGGCGTCCGGAGACCTGCGGGCCGTCCTGGCGCGCTGCGCCGACCTGTGGGGCGACACCGACGGCTTCTTCGACGCGTACGCGACGGGGGCGCTGGATCCGTCCGGCTACGTGAAGGGCTGGGCGGCGCAGGTCGCCTCCGACCGGCTGCTCGCCGTCGGCGTGCCGAACCACTGCGTGAACGCGGGCGGGGACGTGCGGGTGCGGGGCCGCTCGGCGGGCGGACAGCCGTGGCGGATCGGCGTGCGGCACCCGTGGGACGAGAGTGCGACGTGCCTGGTGCTCACCGGCACCGACCTGGCCGTCGCCACCTCCGGGGTGTACGAGCGCGGTCACCACGTGCTCGACCCGCGCCGGGGCGCCCCGGCCACGGGGCTGCGCTCGGTCACCGTGGTCGGCGCGGACCTCGGCGTCGCCGACGCGTACGCCACGGCGGCGGTGGCGATGGGCGTGGCCGGTATCGGCTGGCTGGACCGCCAAGCGGGCCACGAGCACGCGATAGTCACCGACGACGCCCGCCTCCTCCACTCCGCTGCCCTCCCCCGGCTCCCCTGACCCCGCCCATGCTCCCGCGATCTTGCAGTTACGGCCCCGATCGGGAGGCCTTTGTCCCGTTCTGCCCGGGCCCAAAGTGCAAGATCGCGGGGGAGGGAGGGCGGGGGTCAGGGGGCGGGGCGGCGGGTGCCGGCCGGGTGGGAGCCCAGGGGGCGGGGGCGGCCCGGGCGCGAGCCCGGCGGACGGGTGGGCGGCCAGCGCCGTGGCCGGCGGTGGTGCGGCGGCGGTTCCGCCCCGTCGGGTCGGCGCGCCGCGTCATCCCTGGACATCTGACCCCCGATCGGGGCGCTGTCGCGCCCTCGCCCGGGTCAACGACGCCCGTGGCGGCCGGGACGCTGCCCGCCCGGCGTCCGCTCCCCGACAGTGGCCCTCGCTGGCGGTCGGCCGACAGGGCCGCTCACCAGCCGGTTGCCGACGCCGTCGCTCACCAGCCGCGCCGGGGCAGCGGCAGGTGACCGGGGAGCAGCTCGGCCGGGAGCGACACGCCGGTGGCCCGCAGGGCGTCGATCAGCACGTTCTGCACCAGGTAGGAGTCCGGAAGCTGCCAGCGCGCCTGCTCCGGGGCGACCGCCCAACGGACCGCGCCCTCCGGGAGCCGGGTCGGCGGGGCGGCGATCCACGAGCCGACGCCGTGCCGGACCACGTGGAAGCAGTGCTCCAGCTCGGGGCGGAGCGGGTCGCCCGGGCGGACCAGGAACATCCAGCGCCCGGTCGGGGTCGCCACCACCGGTCCCCGGACCCCGGTGCCGGCCGGGTGCGTCGCGACGGAGTCGAGCACGTGCCGCCCGACGTGGGCCGGCACCTCGAGGACGTCGAACGCCCGCCCGGTGGGCAGCAGCACCCCGTGCGGGCGGCTGCGCCACCAGGTCGCCACCCGGGCCGGGTCGGCGGTGGCGGCCCGCTCCCACTCCTGGAGGGCGGGGTGGCAGCCGACGGTGGGGCAGCCGGCCCGGCCGCACACGAAGCGACTGCGGGCGAGGCAGGCGCCGGGGGTCACCTCCCAGCCGTGCGCGGCGTAGCGGACGGCGACCCGGCGCAGCCGGACCCGTTCCAGCGGCGACAGCTGTGCGACCCGTGGGCCGACGTTCCCCCACATTCGTTCGTACTCCCTCCGCCTGACACCCCTAGGTGTCAGGTCACATGTCGAGCGCCGTCACTGCCGTAGACCCGCCGTCGTTGACCTGACGAACGGTTGGTGCAACTTGCACGAAAGCTATGAGGACCACCCGTACGGCCGACGTACAGGCTGTGCGACCAGCAAAAACCTGATCACGAACGGACTGCTGCGCCACCCGCGGGGCGGCCGCCGGTGCCCGATCGGGCGCCGGCAGGGGAGGGACGGGAAGATGGACGAGTTACCCATTGGCCGGCGGGTGGCCTACTGGCGGGGGCGGCGCAAGCTGTCCCAACAGGTCTTCGCCGACCGGCTCGGCAAGTCCAAGAGCTGGGTGGACAAGGTCGAGCGCGGGGTGCGCCGGCTCGACAAGTTCTCCGTCCTCTACGAGATCGCCGACATCCTCGAAGTCGACGTGCAGCTGCTGCTGGGCAAGGACCCGGAGCGGCGCACCGACGCGCTCAACTGCATCGACCAGGTCGAGGTCCAGGAGATCCGGGCGGCCCTGGAGCGGTACGACTCGATGAGCGCCTACTTCGCCGTGGCCCCGTGCCCGCCGCCGCTGATGGACATGCGCAAGGCGGTCAACCACGCCTGGCTCACCTACCAGTACGGCCGCTACGGGATGCTGACCCGGGCGCTGCCGAAGCTGCTGCGCGACGCCCAGGCCGCCGACGCCGGCCACGACGGCGACCGCTCCCGGGAGGCGGCCCACCTGCTCGGCCAGGTCTACCAGATCGCCTCCTCCGTGCTGCGCAAGCTCGGCGAGTGCGACCTGGCCTGGCTGGCCGCCGACCGGTCGATGGCCGTCGCCCAGCGGGCCGACGACCAGCTGCTGGCCGGCATCGCCACCACCCGCGTGTGCAACGCGATGGTCGCGATGGGCCGGCCCCGCCCCGCGCTGGAGCTCAACCTCACCATCGCCAACCGGCTCGCCCCCGGCGGGAGCAACGACACCGACCCGGGGCGGCTCTCCGTCTACGGGCTGCTGCTGCTACAGGGCGCGATGGCCGCCGCCCGGCTCGGCGACTCGGCCACCGTCGACGACCTGATCAACGGCGCCCACGAGGCGGCCCTGCTGCTGGGCAGCGACCAGAACCACTACTGGACGTCGTTCGGCCCGACGAACGTGGAGCTGCACCGGGCCGCCGCCGCCGTGGAGCTGGGCGACGGCGGGCGGGCGGTGGAGGTGCACCACCAGCGCATCGCCGAGCCCGCGTTCAACGCCCTGCTGCCCGAGCGCCGGGCCCACCACCTGCTCGACCTGGCCCGGGGCTTCGCCCAGATCGGCGACGTGGCCAACGCCGGGGAGATGCTGCTGCGCGGCGACCGGCTCGCCCCCTCGGAGATCCGCTGCCGCCCCATCGCCCACGAGGTGATGTCGGACGTCCTGCGTCGCACAAGGGGTGCGCCGCCTTCGCTGATCGCGGAGTTGGCTGAGCACATGGGAGTGGGAGTATGAGCGCGCTGGGGGTCGGGATCACCGACCCGCACCGCAGCAGCGAGCGCCGCGAGGTGCTCTACGTCATCGCCTGCGGATCGCCGCTGGCCGGTCACGTTGGCCGGCTCGTGGAACTGGCCCAGCAGGACGGCTGGGACGTGTGCGTGGTCACCACGCCGGACGGCGGGAAGTTCGTCGACCGGCCGGCGCTGGCCCGCCAGACCGGTCATCCGGTCCGCAGCCGCTACAAGGCCCCGGGCGACCCGGACGTGCTGCCCCCGGCCGACGCGATGGTCGTCTGCCCGGCGACGTCCAACACGGTCAACAAGTGGGCGGCCGGGATCACCGACACCCTCGCCCTCGGTCTGCTGGTCGAGGGGCAGGGCAAGGGGGTGCCGATCGTGGCGGTGCCGTTCACCAACGTCGCGATGGCCGGGCACCCGGCCTTCCGGGCCAGCCTGGCCCGACTGGCCGAGTGGGGGGTCGACGTGCTCTTCGGCGACCACGTCGTCCCGCTGCACCCGCCCGGCTCCGGCGAGCACCACCTGCACGCGTTTCCCTGGGCCGCCGTCCTGGCGACCCTGCGCCGCCACCGGCGCTGCCCGGTGACCCCCGCCGCCTGAGCCCGGTCGAGAAACAGGGGCCCCTTGTCAACGGATTCCGTGGATTCCGTCGGCCAGGGGCCCCATTCCACCGCCGAGACCGTGCCGCACGGCCGGCGCCGGTAAGCTGGCCCGCCGTGAGCACAACCGCGACACCGCCGCCGCCGACGACCGTGGCCGACGTGGTGGCGGCGCTCGCCCGGCACTACCCGACGGCCTGGGCCGAGGACTGGGACCGGGTGGGGCTGGTGCTCGGCGAGCCCACCGCCCGGGTGCGCCGGGTGGCCTGCGTGGTCGACGTGGTCCCCGAGACGGTCGCCGAGGCCCTCGCCGCCGGCGCCGACATGATCGTGGCCCACCATCCGCTGCTGCTGCGCGGGGTTTCCTCGGTCGCCCCGACGACGTTCAAGGGGCGCATCGTCCACGACCTGATCAAGGCCGACGTGGCGCTGTACGTCGCGCACACCAACGCCGACGTGGCCGCCCCCGGTGTCTCCGACTCCCTCGCGGCCCGCTTCGGGCTGACCGGCCTGCGCCCGCTGCACCCCCCGGCCCCCGGCTCGCCGGCAGCCGGTGCCGGGCGGGGCATCGGCCGGATCGGCGAGCTGCCCCGGCCCCTGACCCTCGCCGAGCTGACCCGGCACGCCGCCGCCGTGCTGCCCGCCACCGCCTGGGGTGTTCGCGCCGCCGGCGATCCCGGGCGTATGGTTCGTACCCTCGCGGTCAGCGGCGGCTCGGGGGACGCGTTCCTCGGCGCGGCGACCGCGGCCGGCGTCGACGCCTTCCTGACCGCCGACCTGCGCCACCATCCCGCCGGCGAGCACCTCGCCGCCGGCGGTCCCGCCCTGCTGGACGCCGCCCACTGGGCGACCGAGCGGCCCTGGCTCGACGACCTGGCCGCCGTCCTGCGGGCCGAGCTGGGCGTCGAGACCATCGTGTCCGACCTGGACACCGACCCGTGGACGGTGCACGCCGCCGCCCCCACGGCTGCCGACCCGGCAGCTACCCGCACCGTGCCCGGCGGCGCCGCCCCGGGACCCGCCGCCGACCCCGCCCCCGCCGCGGACGACAAGGAGCCCCGACGTGAAGGCTGACCCGAAGGTCCAGCGCCGCCTGCTCGACCTCCAGGCGATCGACACCGCCCTCGCCCAGCTCGCCCACCGCCGCCGCACCCTGCCCGAACTGGCCGAGCTGGAGGCCCTCGCCCGGGAGCTGTCCGCGCTGGAGGACGAGCGGGTCCGCGCCCAGGTCGCCGTCGACGACCTGGACCGCGACATCGCCCGGATCGAGAAGGACGTCGAGCAGGTCCGGGCCCGCAAGAGCAGGGACGAGACGCGGCTGGCAGCCGGCAGCGGCCCGGCCCGGGAGTTGGAAGCGCTCCAGCACGAACTGGTCTCGCTCAACCGCCGGCAGAGCGACCTGGAGGACGCCGAGCTGGAGCTGATGGAGCAGCGGGAGACCGCCCAGGGCGTACTCGACGGGATCGAACGGCGGGCGGCCGACGCGCGCGAGCGGCGGGCGGCGGCCGAGCGGCGCCGCGACGACGCGCTCGCCGAGATCGCCAAGGAGGAGGAGTTCAAGCGGCAGGCCCGCCAGCCCCTCGCCGGCGACCTCCCGGCCGAGCTGGTCACCCTCTACGACAAGATCCGCGCCGACACCGGGCTCGGCGCGGCCCTGCTCACCGGTGGCCGCTGCGGCGGCTGCCGGCTGGAGCTCTACGGCGCGGACATGGCCCGCATCCGCAAGGCCGCCCCGGACGACGTGGTGCGCTGCGAGGAGTGCCGCCGCATCATGGTCCGCACCAACGAGTCGGGGCTGTAGCGGATGGCGGTGCGCGCGGTCGTCGTCGAGGCCGACGGCGGGTCCCGGGGCAACCCCGGTCCGGCCGGTTACGGCGCGGTGGTCCGGGACCGGGCCAGCGGCGAGGTGCTCGCCGAACGGGCCGAGGCGATCGGCACGGCCACCAACAACGTCGCCGAGTACCGGGGGCTGATCGCCGGTCTGGAGGCCGCCGCCGAGCTGGGCGCGACGGAGGTCGACGCCCGGATGGACTCCAAGCTGGTGGTCGAGCAGATGTGCGGCCGCTGGCAGATCAAGCACCCGGGGCTGCGCCCGCTCGCCGCGCAGGCCGCCGCGCTGGTCGGCCGGTTCGCGGCGGTGCGCTTCCAGTGGATTCCCCGGGAGCGCAACCGGCATGCCGACGCCCTCGCCAACGCCGCGATGGACGCGGCAGCCACCGGGTCGGCCGCCGGCAGGCCGACCCGCGACGCCGCCACGAAGCGGGCCGGGACCGACCCGGCGACCACCCCAGCGTCCTGGGAGCCCCGCCCCAGCGACACGGCCACCCGGCTGATCCTGGTGCGGCACGGCGAGACCGAGTTCACCGAGCAGCGCCGCTACTCCGGCCGCGGCGACGTGCCGCTGTCCGAGCGGGGCCGGGCCCAGGCACGGGCCACGGGCGCCCGGGTGGCCGCTCTCGCCCCGGCCGCCGCGGCCGTGGTCAGCTCACCGCTGTCCCGGTGTACGGCCACCGCGCGGGCGATCGCCGGGGCGCTTCGCGGCACCGTGCCGGTACGCACGGTCGACGACCTGATCGAGTGTGACTTCGGGGTGTGGGAGGCGCGCACCTTCGCCGAGGTGCGCGCCGGCTGGCAGGGCGAGCTGGACGCCTGGCTCGCCTCGACCCGGGTCGCCCCGCCCGACGGGGAGTCGTTCACCGAGGTCGCCGCCCGGGTGGCCCGGGCCACGGACGCGCTGGTCGAGGCGTACCCCGGGGAGACCGTGGTGGTGGTCTCGCACGTCTCGCCGATCAAGCTGGTGCTGCGCGACGCCCTCGCCGCCGACGACGCGTTCCTGCACCGGCTCTACCTCGACGCGGCCGGCATCTCGGTGCTGGACCGGTGGCCCGACGGCGGCGTCGCGGTGCGCTCGGTCAACGACACCGCCCACCTCGCCGCGCTCTGACCCACCGGCGAGCAGGCGGCCGTCCCCAGGGGCTGCCGCCTGTTCCGTCTGCCCGCAGCCCGGGACATCGACGGACGTGCCGTTCGGCGCACCCGCCGGCCCGCTCGGCGCACCATTCGGCGCCGGTTGAACGTGACGCCCGTCACCGGGTCGTAACGTCCGGCCGTCATGGGCAGACAAAACCACCGGAGGTGTGTCGTATGACCGCATCCGAACCGGAGGAACCCGGCTCGGCGTCGTCCAGGGCGAAGGACCACAGCCCCTGGAACCGGTTGCTGTTCATCCCGATCGTGGTGCCGCTGATCCCGGCGTTCTTCAACGCCGACTCGCCGCGCGTGTTCGGGTTCCCGCGCTTCTACTGGCTGCAACTGGCCTACATCCTGCTCGGCGTGGCCACCACCACGCTCGTCTACCGGCTGACGAAGAAGCGGGGTGGTCGGTGATGTGGCGCGACCATCTGACCGAGATCATCGTCTTCACGGTGCTGTTCCTGCTGGTCAGCGTCATGGGTTTCGTGGCGGCCCGGTGGCGGGCGCCGAAGGACATGGCGCACCTCGACGAGTGGGGGCTGGGCGGGCGCAGCTTCGGCGGCTGGATCACCTGGTTCCTCGTCGGCGGTGACCTCTACACGGCGTACACGTTCGTGGCGGTGCCGGCGCTCGTGTTCGGTGCGGGCGCGATGGGCTTCTTCGCGGTGCCCTACACGATCGTGATCTACCCGCTGGTGTTCCTGGTGCTGTGCCGGCTCTGGTCGGTCTCGCACCGGCACGGCTTCGTCACCCCCGCCGACTTCGTCCGCAGCCGGTTCGACTCGCCGGTGCTGGCGCTGGTCGTCGCGGTCACCGGCATCGTCGCCACCATGCCGTACATCGCGTTGCAACTCGTCGGCATCGAGGCGGTGCTCAAGACCATGGGGGTGACCGGCGAGAGCGCGCTCGCCCGGCACCTGCCGATCATCATCGCGTTCGCGATCCTGGCCGCGTACACGTACCAGTCGGGGCTGCGCGCGCCCGCGCTGATCGCGTTCGTCAAGGACACGCTGATCTACGTGGTGATCCTGGTGGCGGTGCTCTGGCTGCCGCAGAAGCTGGGCGGCTGGGGCTCGATCTTCGACGCCGCCGAGGCGAAGTTCCAGGCCACGGCGCAGAACCCCAACGACGGGATCCTGCTCAACGCCAACAACCAGCTCCAGTACGTCACCCTGGCGTTCGGCTCGGCGCTGGCGCTGTTCCTCTACCCGCACAGCATCACCGGTGTGCTGGCCAGCCGGAACCGGAACGTGATCAAGCGGAACATGTCGGCGCTGCCCGCGTACAGCCTGGTCCTCGGGTTGATCGCGCTGCTCGGCTACATGGCCGTCGCGGCGGGGGTGAAGCCGCTGCCCGGGTCGACGCCCGGCAGCGCGGACGTGAACACGGTCGTGCCGGTGCTGTTCGACCAGCAGTTCCCCGACTGGTTCGCCGGGGTCGCGTACGCGGCCATCGGCATCGGCGCGCTGGTGCCGGCGGCGATCATGTCGATCGCGGCGGCGAACCTGTTCACCCGCAACATCTACAAGGAGTACCTGAGGCGGGACGCCACCCCGGCCCAGGAGGCGAACGTCTCGAAGATCACCTCGCTGGTGGTGAAGGTCGGCGCGGTGGCCTGCATCGTCTTCCTCGACCCGCAGTTCTCCATCGACCTCCAGCTCATCGGCGGCGTGATCATCCTCCAGACGCTGCCGGCGGTGGCGCTGGGCCTCTACACCCGCTGGTTCCACCGGGGCGCGCTGGTCGCCGGCTGGGCGGCCGGCATGGGGCTGGGCATGTGGATGCTCTACCAGATCCCCAACCCGGCGACGAAGCGCGCCCACTTCGGCGGTTCGGCGTTCCCGCTGGGCGACTTCGGCTTCGACACGAAGAAGACGATCTACGTCGGGATCGTGGCGGTGCTGGTGAACCTGCTGGTCGCCGCCCTGGTGACCCTGGCCCTGCGGGCCGCGAAGGTGGACGCGGGCACGGACGGCACCACGCCGGACGACTACTTCGCCGACGAGGGCGACCCGCGCGTGACCCCGGGCCCGACCCGCGACGCCGACGCCGCCCCGGCGATGTAAGGAGGGGCCCCCTGTCAACGCATTCTGTTGCACAGGGGGCCCTTGTTAACCAACGAGTCGACGCCTCACGGGTTGAGGGTCGGCTGCACCCCGCTGGTGCTGATGATCCAGTTGACGGTGCTCTCGGTGCCGATGGCGACGGCGAAGAACTCCGTCGAGCTGCCGTGACTGTAGACCCCGTAGATCCGGTTGCCGTAGTGGATCCCGGCGCCCGAGTCCCCACTCCAGGGCCAGCCGTTGTTGATGTCCACCATCTTGATCGCATTGGCGCCAGGGCCGGTTCGATCGGTGTGCATGAGGTTGTCCGCCACCCGGACCGAGCAGATCCTGAGCATCGTCGAGGCGCCCTCGAACGGGTCCCACCGGCCCCACCCGGAGATGGCCACGGTCGCGTTCACCGGCAGGGTGCCGATCTCCCGGGCGTACCCGACGACGTTCTGGATCGGTGCGTCCTGGGTGAGCCTGAGGAGGGAGATGTCCAGGGTCGGGTGGTTGTGGAAGCTGCTGGTCCGGATCCGGATGCCCGTGCCGATGTCCCTGGAGCCGGCCTCGATGTACGAGTTCTCCGCGGTGGCGCCGGTGAGCGTGATGCAGTGCCGGGCGGTGAGCACCCAGTGCGGGCTGATCAGCGTGCCGGTGCAGGTGAAGGCGAACTTGGTCGAGTTCGGGTCCTTGGTGAAGAAGGGCACCTGCCCCCTGATCTTGCCGGCCAGTACGCCGTCCACGATCGCGTACGCGGGCGTGGGCGCGACGGCCCCCGCGACCACGGCGAGCACGATCGCCAGCACCGAACCGACCACACGTCTGAGCCTCATGCGTTCCCTGCTTCTTGATGATCGACTTCTGTCGAGCGAACCGTAGCCGACCGGGTCGGATCCCTTGTGAAGCAGGAGTTTCGGGGCGATGAAGACCACAGTGGACCGGATGGGCACCGTCAGCGGCGGCGGGTGCGGGTCTCCAGGGCCTCGTTGAGCCGGCGCAGCATGGCGGCCAGGGTGTCGCGGTCGGCCGAGGCCCAGTCGGCGAGGATGTCGCCGTAGAGCCGGGTGCGGGCCGCCCGGACGGCCGCCATGCGCTGCAACCCGGCCGGGGTGGGGGAGACCACGGTGCCCCGGCCGTCGGTCGGGTCGGGGGCGCGGGCGATCAGCCCGTCGCGCTGCATGGCGGAGACCTGCCGGGTGACCGTGGAGCCGTCCAGGTTGAGCCGGGCGGCGAGGGCGGAGACGTTCTGCGGGCCGGCGCTGTCGAGGTGCCGCAGGATCACGTACGCGGCTCGGTCCAGCACCCGGTGCTCGGCGGTGCCGGTGGCCCGGCGGGTGGCCTCGCCGAGGCGCATCAGCAGCGCCACCTCGGTTTCGATCCGCCCGAGTGTGACCTCTTCCGCAGTGCCGTCTTCGCTGGCTTCGTCGCTCATAGCTGTAGGATACAAGAAAATTATCTGTACGATACAGCCATCTGGGAGGCGGAGTGGATCGGCGTACCGAACCCCACCGCAGTGCCATCTACGCCACCACGCTGGTGGCCTTCCTCGCCATCGCCGGAATCGCCGTCGTCGACCCGATCCTGCCCGCCATCGGCGAGGCCATCGGCGTCACTGCCTGGCAGGTCGAGCTGCTGTTCACCGCGTACATCGCGGTCATGGCCCTCGGGATGATCCCCGCGACCCTGGCCAGCGGCCGGTTCGGCTTCAAGCCCGTGCTGATCACTGGCGTCTCCGTGGTCGGCCTGGCCGCCATCGGCGCCTCGTTCAGCAACGACATCGTGCAACTGTCCGTGCTGCGCGGCGTGTGGGGGCTGGGCAACGCCATGTTCTTCGCCACCGCCATGGTCGTGCTGGTCAACCTCGCCAACGACCGCGAATGGGTCGTCGGCCTCTTCGAGACCGCGCTCGGCCTCGGCTTCGCCGTCGGCCCGCTGATCGGCGGCCTGCTCGGCGAGGTGAGCTGGCGGCTGCCGTTCCTCGTCTGCGGCGTGTTCATGGTGCTCGCCCTCGCCGTCGCGTCCCGCCGGCTGCGCGAGCCGACCAACCCCCAACCTCCCGTACGCCTCGGCGCGATCTTCGCCACCTACCGCCGGCCCGCCTTCGTGGCCCTGTGCGCGGTCACCGGCGCGTACAGCTTCGTCTTCTTCGTCGTGCTCGGCTACACGCCGCTCTTCCTCGGCCTCGACGTCATCCCGTTGGGCCTCGCGTTCACCGGCTGGGGCCTCGGCCTCGCCGCCGGCATCCTCGTGATCGGCCACCGGCTCGCCCACCGCATCGGCGCGGTGCAGACCGTCGGCGTGGCCGTCGCCGGCCTGCTGGCCTGCATGGTTCTGTTCGCCACCTCGACCGGCACCGCCATGTCGCTGGTCGTGCTCGTCGTCGCCGGCCTGTTCATGGGCCTGGCCAACGCCAACCTCACCGACCTGGCCCTCGGCCTCGGCTCCGCCGACCGCCGGGTGGCCACCGGCGCGTTCAATCTGGTCCGCTGGGGTGCCGCCGCGCCCGCCCCGATCGTCTCCGGCAAGCTCGCCGAGCACGGGCCGGCCCTGCCCTTCTGGGTCGGCTTCGGCGTCCTCGTCGCCGGCGCGCTGGTCTACCTCGCCTCCGCCCACTTCATGGCCGCCGGCCACGGCGAGCGGGTGCTCTGGTCCCACTGGAACCGGGCCGCCGCGCGCAACGAGCACGCCCCGAAGGAGCCGGTCGGCGAGGCGTACTGAGCCGGCTGATCTGTGCCGGCTCAGCGCACCGCGCGCCACAGCAGGTACAGGCCGATGCCCGTGCCGAACGCCACGATCAGCGTCTTCAGCACCACCGGCGGCAGCCGGCGCACCAGCCGCGCGCCCGCGTACCCGCCGACCAGGGTCGCCGGGGCCACCACCGCGACGGCCGCCCAGTTCACCGGGCCGAACAGCGCGAACACCACCAGCGTGGTCAGCCCCACCACGGCCGAGAGCAGGTTCTTCACCGCCGACACCCGGGCCAGCGTCGCGTCCAGCACCAGGGCCAGGCCGGCCACCAGCATCACCCCCAGCGCCGCGCCGAAATAGCCGCCGTACACCGCGCCGACCGCGACCATGGCCTGCACGGTGACGGTACGGCGGCGGGGCCCCAGGTCCGCCGGGTGCCCGACGAGGCGGCGCAGCGGATCCTGGAACGCGAGCACGGCCGTGGCACCGAGCACCAGGAACGGCACCACCAGCTCGAACGCCCGCGCCGGGGTGCCCAGCAGCAGCAGGCACCCGACGATCGTGCCCGCCACCGTGGTCGGCAGCAGCGCCCACAGCGCCCGGCCGCGCGGCAGGTCCGTCCGGCTCCCCGCCACGCTCGCGACGTACCCGGGGAACACCGCCACGGAGTTGCTCACGTTCGCTGGCACCGGCGGCAGGCCCACCGCGATCATCGCCGGGAAGGTGATCAGGGAGCCGCCCCCGGCCACCGCGTTCACCGTGCCGGCGGCGAGACCGGCGGCGACCAGCAGCGCGGCGTCGGAGAGTTCCACGCCGCCGAGGCTAGCCCGCCCTGCCGCCCCGCACCCGGGCCACCCCGGCTGCCCGGCCCGGCCATGCCCTGCCCCGCCCCGCCACGGCCCGCCCCGCCATGATCATCACGATGTCGGCGACATGGCGGTATCCGAGTGCCCCGGACCCCGCAATGTCGCCGACATGGCGCCGGCGCCGAGCGCGGAAGGCCGCGCAGTAGGCGCGGCGGTGCGGTCGTTAGGATGGGGGCGCGACGGACGAGTCGACCGGGCGGTCGCGTCGGCGGGCCAGGTGCCCGTCGCCGAGGAACGTCCGGACTCCACAGGGCAGGGTGGTTGCTAACGGCAACCCGGGGCGACCCGCGGGACAGTGCCACAGAAAACAGACCGCCGGCCCCGACGGGGACGGTAAGGGTGAAACGGTGGGGTAAGAGCCCACCAGCATCCCGGGTGACCGGGATGGCTCGGTAAACCCCACCCGGAGCAAGGCCAAAATGGGCCGTCACCGCAAGATGACGACCTGCGCAGACGCTTGAGGGCGGCCCGCCCGATGTCTGCGGGTAGGCCGCTGGAGCCTGCCGGCGACGGCAGGCCTAGATGGATGGCCGCCGCTGGCGCGGACCCCGCGAGGGGTACGCGCCGGGCACAGAATCCGGCGTACAGGTCGACTCGTCCGTCGCCCACCAGCTCAGAGCCCCGATCAAGGCTCTGAGCTGGTCGTTTATCTGGTGCCGTTGGTTGACCTTGGTCATCGTTGGGCGGCGTCTGACGGCCTGGCCACGGCCTGGCCACGGCCTGGGACGGCCTGGAGACGGCCTGAGTGTGGGCTCAGTGGACCTCGCTTCGGGCCGGCGCGCTGGCTCATCCTGAGGGGCCTTGCGGCGGTGCGGCCGGGCTCTGCGCGGTGCCGCCGGCTGCTGTGGGCGGTTGGGCACGTCCTGGCGGTGGAGCTGTTGGGGCGACCCGGGTACCCGGTGGCAAGCCAGTCCCGGGTTTGGACTGGCGCGGCAGCCGGAAGCCCCGACCACGCGACCAGGCCGACCCGCAGGCTTCCGTCACGGCCTCGTTGGACCTGGTCCCTCTGGTTGGTGGGGCGGCGTCCCGGCGGCTGTCGGCGGCTTACCGCCCCGGTGCCGTAGGCGTCCGGGGCGGATTGCCGCCGGCCGGGCTTGCCGCCCCGCACCGCGCGCAGCGCGGTGCCTTGATCTAGAACAGAAGAAATCGGCAGCGCCTGCGGACGTTATCGCACGGACCACCATGAGAGGCCCGGGATGGCGGAGGAGTTGACTCGGGTGATCAGCTAACTTGCAGATGTGCGACAAGTAGATCATCATCGTGCAATGGTCTTCGTTTCCCGCGAGCGTAGCGTCCCTGCTTGGGTTGGGAGTTCAACCCAATTGCGCCGTTTGCTTGACGAGTTGCATAAAGTTGCTATGGAGTCCCCACCTCCCTTTTACTACCAGAATGACTACAGTGAAACCTTTTATGTTCGACTGAAGTTGAGGGAGAGAGCGACCGGCGATGTCATCACTGTGACGGGTTCTATAGATGCGATCTGTGAAAGTATTCAGGATCGCGAGTTGATGGAGGTTCTCGTTTCCTTCTCCCGTTCCGTCTCGGACACGAATCAGGGTGAACTCCTGCTTGACAGAGAGAGGGGCGTTTCGTTGAAGCTCATGAAATCCGAGGAGTATTGGTCAAGTCAGGTGTCTAGTTCGGTCGTTTCGATGCTTGTCGAGCGCAAGCCTTGGTGGGGTAATATCTGCACTCCAGGCGGGAGGCTTGTAGTAGCTCGTTCCTCCGCTGTTCTGATCGGCCTTTTTCTAGGGCTGCTTTTTTTGCCGCTAAAGTTCGCGGCGGCTGTTCCGGCGGTTGCTGGCTTCTGGATAGCGTGGCGGTTTCTGACGCCTGCAAGCGTCGCAAGGATAATCCCGGCTTTCGAGGTGACCGAGTCAGGCTCGTCAAGAGGCCAGAACGTTATCTCCGTGGCGATCTTTGGTGTCCTTATGGCCCTCGTTCTAGGAGTCGTTGTGAATCGCATCTCTTAGCGATTGAGTCCATTTAGATCCGGGTTTATACCCTACATGGTGTCGATGCCTTTTTTAGGTGCCAGAGTTTCGAGTGCCTGGTACGCGACGGTCATCACGTCGTCTGAATCCTCATCCAGGTGACAAGGTTCCCCTTCCTTAGGAAAGCGGAGCAGGTCGAACCTGCTAAAGAGATCCTGTATCCCGTTTGATTGGACGGCGGGTAGAGCATGTACGTAGAGATTGTGGTATGTGATGGATTCTCGCTCGGCTCTCAGGTACTCATCGGGAAGAGCTTTGCTGCACGTCTCGCGTTCTGAAACCCCTTGGTGATTGTGTTGGCTCCTAATGTGATCGAGGGTTTCGATCATTAGGCTGACAAGTGTTCTGCCTTCCATGATTGCCTGATTCGTTCTGCTTAGTTCGGCCTTGCGTGACTCTAGCTCGATAGCTGCCTTGACCTGCAACAGGGCTGCGCGGATGGTTGATCTGCTTTGGAGCCAAGCGCCGAACCCGGTTGCCCCAGCGCCGATGAGGGCACCAAACGTAACGAGGATGAATTCTCTCACGCTGCAAGGGTCGCACAGTTGCGCAAGTGGCATGGTGGCCAGCAGTTATGGCGTGGCCGCGATTCACATTCCCGGACGTCTAAGGGAGTTGCTGCTTGCGCCGGTAGGAGCGTGTTACCCTATCTACTCTTGAGCCACAGTATTCCACTGTCTCTTTTCTGATGATCGAAGCCCCGGCTTCAACATCCAAGATCCTGGCCAATTCTTGATCTGCCGGCACTTCTTGATATGTCGTCGTTGTGGTGCGCGCATTCTGTCTGGGTGTGCAGGGATTGGGTGCAACAAAGGTGCCTCTGCCGTGTTCGGTAAGGACTAGGCCGCTGTCTCGGAGTACGGCTATGGCTTGTCGAATTGTTCCGCGGCTGGCGCGGAATTCGACTGCGAGAGCGCTTTCGGTCGGTAGGAGAGTTCCTGATTGCAGGATTCCCCGATCAATCCTGCTGCTCAACTCGTCGGCGATGGCGCGGTAGCGGGGCTGTCCGTAGTGCGGGGTGGGCACCTGCTCACCGTACCTGGCACTTGTCTTACCAAGTGTCAACCAAGAGACCCGTTTCGACGTGTAGACAACTCGTCCAGTTGTAGGTACGTTTCCATCTGTGCGGCCAGGGTGACGGCTCGTGTCAGGGGTGGTCGGGTCGGCCCTGGTCGCACTTGAAGCGCGGCGTCCTGTCGGACCGGTTGCGGTAGCCGCGCGCAAGTTGGCTCGGCGATACCCGACCCGTCTGTGTCGGACGGTGCGCCGTGCCTTCATCCGGGCCGGTGGCTGGCCATCTCCTTCCAGGGCTGGCCACCGGCCCCTCCTACCTCTGGAGGTGCGATGTCCGGCTCTCACCGTCGGCGCGGCTGGTTCTCGTCCTGGTGGCCGCGAACGCGAACGACGATCCGGGCCGCCAGCAGCAACGCCCCGTCCCGTCCGCGCCCGGCCTCGGTTCCGCCGTTGCCGTGGTGGTCGGTGGCTCCGACGCGGGAGGTGCCCGTGCTGCCGTACGCGCCGCTGATGACCCTGGGGCAGGCGGCGCGGGGCAACGGCGGGAGGTGTCCGCGATGAGGCACCCGACCAGGCCCGTCGGGGTCGCGGGACACCCGGAGTGGTGTGCGCCGGACCGTTGCGGCTACCTGGTGCCGCCGGTGATGGCGCACATGGCCCGCCGCCATCGCGGCCAGATGCACCGCGTCGGTGACTCCCGCGCGGCCGGCTTCGTCGCCACCTACCTCATCGCTGCGGATGGTCTCGGGCCGATGGTGGGGGTTCACGCGACATGCCGGGCGGGCAACACGTGGGCGGAGCTGACGTTGCCGCAGGCAGCCGACCTGGCCGAGCACCTTCTCGGGTTGCTGGAGCAGGCCACCGGCGGCCAGGGGGCCGACGATGAGTGAGGCCGTACCCGTGACGAACGCCCCGCCGTCGTCGGCGACTGCGCCGGTCGTGTGCCCGGAGTGGTGTCGGGGCTGCGGGCCGAACGATCCGATGCATCGAGGGCTTCTCGCGACCATCGGGCGGGAGCGGACCGGCTGGGTGAGCGTGCAACTGCTCGTCGACCGGTTCGCGCGTCGGGACCTGGCCGTCAAGCTCGACGCGACCCGCTACGGCGCGACTCAAACCGTGCTGCTGACGGCCGCCCATGTGGACCGGCTCATCGAGGAACTGACCCACGCGCGGCAGGCCATGCGGGCGGCGGCCGACCCGCGCGAGCAGGCGGGGGAGACGCGGTGAACGCGAGCAGTCGTCGGGGCGTACCTGTTCCTCAGACGCGGGGGCCGCGTCGGACGCTGTCGTCGCGGACGGCGATGGCAGTGCCTCCGGTTCCGGAGCGGCCGGCTGGGGGGACCACCTGGCAGACGTTGGAACGTCTAGGGGGTACGGTGACCGGTGTGCATGGTCGGGACTGGCGCCCTCGCTACCTGCAACTCGCCGAAGAGTTGCGGGCGAAGATCGTGAGCGGTGAGCTGGCCCCTGGCACGCTGATGCCGAGTGAGACCGAGTTGGCCGACACCTCGGGGCTGTCCCGCACGAGCGTGCGCAACGCCATCCGCCAGTTGCGGGAATGGGGCCTGGTCCGGGCCGAGCAGGGGCGCGGCACCTACGTGCGGGCACCCCGCCAGCGGGTACGGCGTCGCAACACCGAGCGGTACCAGTGGGAGAAGGATCGGGTTCTGCTCGACGAGGCCGAGCGGTTGAAGACCGGCGCGACCGAGCATGACACCGGCCTGACCGTCGACGACCTGAAGTTCCACGCCGAGTACACCCGCGTTGACGCCGATGCCGACATGGCGGCGGCCCTCCAGGTCGAGGCGGGCACGCCGCTGCTGCGCCGGGTCTACTGGACGTCGTCGCGGCACGAGAACGCGCCGCTGACCGTGTCGTACTCCTATCTGCCGTACGACCTGGTCGCCGCGAGCCCCGACCTGCTCGACGAGAGCAAGGAACCGTGGCCGGGCGGGACGCAACACCAGCTCTACACCCTCGGCATCGAGCTGGACCGCATCGACGACGAGATCCGCGCCCGGCCGCCGTCGCCGGACGAGGCAGAGTTGCTGGACATCGACCCGGGCGTCTCCGTGCTCACCGTGCGCAAGACCTCCGTCGACACCACCGGCCGCGTCGTCGAGGTGGCCGACGTGGTGATGCCGGGCGACCGGACTGAGCTTGTCTACTCCCACAAACTCCAGCGGTGGAAAACGTGACGCAGCTCGTCTCGGTCATCACCCCGGTCCACGCGCCCAGCATCGAGTACCTGCCGGGTGCGTACGAGTCGCTGGCCAAGCAGGACATGCCCCCGGGGTGGGACTGGCAATGGCTCATCCAGGAAGACGGGCAGACCGGTGCCCTCGCCGACGCGCTGCCCGATGACCCCCGGATCAGCCTTGGAACCGGCCGTCCCGGTGGGCCTGGCGTCGCTCGTACCCTCGCGCTTTCCCGCGTTTCCGGGCAGCTCATCAAAGTGTTGGACGCCGACGACCAGTTGACCCCCGGGGCGCTGGCCCGGGACATCGCCGCGTTCGACGCGCACCCGCAGATCGGCTGGACCACCTCGCGGGTACTCGACCTGCTCCCCGACGGGTCAACCGCCGGATGGGACAAGGACCCGGCCGGCGGCGTCATCGACCGCGGTGCGGTCCTGGCGTTCTGGCAGGCCAACGACTACCGGGCATCGGTGCATCCGGCGACGCTGTGCCTACGCCGGGATCTCGTCTTCGCCCTCGGCGGCTGGATGGCCCTGCCCGCCTCCGAGGACACCGGCCTTCTCCTGGCCGCCAACGCGGTCAGCGAAGGCTACTTCACCCGGGAGTACGGCCTGCTCTACCGCAAGTGGCCCGGCCAGGTCACCAGCCAGGCCGCACACCGGGAACCCGCCGAGTATCAGGCACGCATGAGGATCATCGAGGCCAGAGCCCACGCCCTGGCCTCGATGGCCCCGAACGGCTTCGACCTCGGCGGCGGCGCTACGGCGTAGCCTCGTGCCCCGGCATCCCGGGAGTACGCCGCCGCTCCTTCATCTCCGCCTCGTAGATGTGCCGCCGACCACCGGCCAACTTCTCCCGCGCGTCCCTCTCGATCTCCTGGAACGCCGCGTAGTAGCCGTCATCGAACTCCTCCACGATCTGGAACGTCCACCGGCCAGGCAACACGTTGCGACCCAACAGTTCGCGCTCAACCCGGTCGGCCACCTCGTCATGCCCGGCCTCGCGAAGCAACTTCACCACCCGGTCAAGGGTAAGATCCGCACCGCCCACGAGCTGATGCGCCGAGTACAGATGACCGCGCACGCGGTGGACCGTCTCCAGCGCCTTGCTGAGTTCACCTAAAGCCTCGACCGTCGCGTCGTCTAGGTCCCTCGGGCGAGCGTGATGCTCATCGGCTGCTAGGGCCCGCTTTTCCTTTGCCATGGGCTCAGCATTACCCCGAACGGGCCCTAGCTACCGTCAACCTCACTAGCTCGGGCACCAGCCGTCACACGTCTCTAATGCCGTCGAGGTCTCCGTTGGATGCATGAACCCTCGCCAGAATGAGAAGGAGTAGCCCAGAGCCACCCCAGCCCCGATCGGTGCTTCGGTCGGGAATGGGCGAAGCTAACCGCACCATGATTATTATGAGTAATATAAGGGTGATCTCTGGTGGGCATTTCCAGTCTATGCAGCTTGCTAAAATCTCTACCATTCAACTTCCTTTCACTGCCCATACTTTGAGGGCCCTGATTCGCCCTTGCTGGCATCGTCAACGATAGCAAATCGTTGCGACCTGTCAAGGTCTCGTGGGTGCAGTTTTAATGGTTTGAATAAGCTGTCGAGTTTCGAGTTATCGATTACTAGAAAGTACTTTCAGTAACTGATAACTCGAAACTCTGATCCGCTGATCGTTGAACTAAAAAAAGGATAATAAGCGGGCAAATCTACCGAAGGTGTCTTTGCCGGCCCTGAACTGGCTGTTGACTTGTCTGCCAAGTGCCGTCTACCTTGGAGTCTCCACTTGGCAGACATGCCAACAACTTGGAGGTCGAGCGATGGCTCTGCGTGGCGGTGCGAGGTTCGCCGTGCGTTGTGAGGACGTGTTCCCGGCGGGGTGCGCCCTGGTCCCCGAGTCTCTGGGTGAGGTCGAGGACTACGACGAGAAGACGGGTCGGCGTAGTCCGGCGAAGGACAAGCTGACCGGTCAGCGGGTGTGGCAGGTGCGCGTGATGGACCTGGACCCGGAGCTTGGCAAGCGCTCGCGGGAGACGACGGTCAAGATCTCGGCGGATCACCAGCCGGTGCCGCCGACGGGTGCGCCGTTCGAGGCGGTGGAGTTCGAGGGCATGACGGTGACGCCGTACGTGTCGAACACCGGTCGGATGGCGTACTCGCTGCGGGCGACCGGGATGCGCGCCCCGGCGGGTGTGGCCGGCAAGCAGAAGGCGGCGGCGTAGCCGCATCGGGTGGGGGCGGGGCTGTCAGGTCTTGGCGGACGGCAGCCCCGCCCCCTGTGTCTCTTTCCCCTGCTCTGTCGAGAGAGGTAGTGACGTGTCCAAGCGTAGGCGTTCGGCTGCCCCCGTTCAGGCGCGGTGTGGCGTGTGTCAGTCCCGGTTCGACCCGGCCACGGGTGCCGACGGTCGGTGTGCCGGTTGCGTCGGGCAGCTCGTTCTTCCGTTCCCTCCGGTCCGGGATGCGTCGGGCCGGTTCGTGTCCCTGCGGGGTGCGCGGTGATGCGCCGGCCGCGCGGTGAGGTGATCCTGACGTCGGCCGGGGATCTGCTGGTGATCCGGCCGAAGCGGTTCGTCCTGCCGATGTGGTTGGTCGTGCTTGGCGTGGTGCTGCGCTGGCTGGCCCGGTTCTGCTGGTGGTGCCTGCGTCATCCGGTCGCCGTGGGCCTGGCCGTGGCCGCCGTCGTCCTCTACGCCGAACACGGCTTGCCGGGCGTGGTCGTGCCGCTGGTGCTGTCCTCGGCGGCGTCGGCGCTGTGGCGGTGGCGCGATGAGGCGTCCTGGTGGCGATGGTGCGCCGGCCCGCTGCTCGGCCGATTCCGGCACGTCTTCGTGTACCGGCGGGCGTGGCACGAGGCCATGACCCTGTGCGGCCTCGCCGAAACCTACGACCACCGGCCGGTCCTGCCCAAGCTGCTGCGGGTGCGCTCAGATCAGGCGCTCGACGTGCTGACCGTCCGCATGGTCCGGGGGCAGACCCCGGCCGACTTCCAGAAGGCGACGGCGAACCTCGCGTACGCCTTCGGCCGGCGGCACGCCCGGGTCTACTCCGAGCGGCCCGACGCCCCGCCGACCCGTACCGGCTACTGGGCGTTGCTGCTGGGCTGGGTGGACCGGGTGCGGTTCCGGGACCGCCCGAGCGTGGTCTACCTGGTGCTCGTCCGCACCGACGCGCTGCGGCCGGTCGTACCGCCGTTCGACGCCCCGCCCGTCCCCGACTTTACCGCGTTGCCGCTGGCTCGGCGGGAGGACCTGGGCACCTGGTCGCTGCGCCTGCTCGCCACACACGTGCTCATCGGCGGGGCCACCCGTTCCGGTAAGGGTTCGGTGTTGTGGTCGCTGGTGCGGGCGCTGTCCGGCGGCATCGCCTCGGGCCTGGCCCGGCTGTGGGTGATCGATCCCAAGGGCGGGATGGAGTTCGCCATGGGCCGGCCCCTGTTCGCCCGGTTCGCCGGCACCTCGTTCGAGGCCATGGCTGACCTCCTTGACGAGGCCGTGGCGGTGATGCGGGAGCGTCAGACCCGGCTCGCCGGAACCGTCCGGGTCCACACCCCGACCGAAGCCGACCCCCTGGTCGTGGTCGTCATCGACGAAATGGCCGCCCTCACCGCGTACCTGCAAGACGTCGACCTGCGTAGGCGGATCGCGTCGTCGCTGGGGCTGCTGCTGTCACAGGGGGCCGGCGTCGGCGTCCTCGTCGTGGCCGCGTTGCAGGACCCGCGCAAAGAGGTGCTGCCGTTCCGGGACCTGTTCCCCACCCGCATCGCGCTCGGCCTCACCGAAGCGGCACAGGTAGACATGATCCTCGGCGACGGTGCCCGCAACCGGGGCGCCCTGGCCGATCAGATGCCGCGATGGGCCAAGGGCGTCGGGTACGTGATCCTCGACGGCACCCCCGAACCCCTGCGCGTCCGCTTCTCCTACGTCAGCGACGACGACATCCGCGACCTAGCCCGCCGGTATCCGGCCCCGGCCGATGCGGCGGACATCCTCGCCCAGGTCGGCCGCGAGTCGACCCCGGAACCGGTGCGCCCGCCGCTGCCCCGCAAGCCGTCCGGGCCGCTGCTGCCCGACGCCCTGCGCAACCTCCTCGACCCCGACGGCGGGAGTGAACCGCGGTGACCGCCACGCCGAACGGACGCCGGTTCTACCGGCTGCGCACCCCCGACCCGACTACCGCCGTGTCCGTCCGCGTCGACCCCGAACGGCCCGACCCGTACCCGGTCCACCTGGCCGTCGGCGCGGGCCGGCGACGGATGTCCCTGACCCCGGACGAGGCGTGGGCGCTGTGGCGCTGCCTGTCCGAAGCCGTCGCCACCCTCGGCACCCCACCCGACTACATCCGCACCGACATCCGACCGGCCCGGAGGTAACCGCCATGACCACCCTCGCCCGCATCGTCAACCGGCTCCGGCGTCCGCTGCGCATCCGCCTCGTCGGCCCCGCCGACCAGACCGCCGCCGCCCTGCACGGCCTGGCTCACATGGTCAGCCGCCGCCCCGACATGGCCGACCGGCGCATCCGCATCGACCTCACCATCCGCGAAAAGCCCTTGCAGGAGTGGCGATGACCGAGCGCACCGAAACCGCCGTACGCCTGGTCATCCTGCTCGCCATCGGCACCATGGCCGGCGCAGCCGCCTTCACCCACGTCCACGACCTGTCCGTCACCCACGGCCAACCCGACTGGATCGGCTGGGCCAACGCCGTAGCCGTCGAACTCATGGCCATCTACCTCGGCCTCGAACTCCGCGCCCGCCGCCGCGCACGCCGCCCGGTCGGCCTGGTCGCCTCACTGCTCGTCGCGTTCGCGCTGCTGTCCCTCGCCGCCCAGGTCGCCGAAGCCGAACCCTCCGTGTGGGGCTGGACCGTCGCCGCCGTGCCATCCCTGGCGTTCCTCGCCCTGGTCAAGGTCGTCCTGTCCAACACCCCCGCCCTGCCGCCAGTCCCGGAACCGGACCAACCCCCGATCGACTGGGACGAGGCACCCGAGCAGACCACCACCGACCCCGAACCGGAGCGTCCAGCCGACCCCGTGCCGCCGACTGTCCCGGCCCCGGCCGCCGTCTCTGCCCCGGCGGTGATCCTGCCCCCGCGCGGCGTCGTCCAGTCGAACCGACCGCACGTCGTCGGGATCATCCGATGACCGCCGCCCCCGACGCCGAGCGGCTAACGGAACTCGTGCACGACCTCGATCAGCCCGACGATGTGCGCGTTGAACTCCTCCAGCTCCTCGGCCGGCACCCACAGCTCCAGGATGGTCTTGCCGCCGGCCTGACGGACCGGGTAGCGGCTCAGAAACTCCGACTCCACGCGGAAACGGGTGACGTAGCCGACGCCGGACGCGGGCACGTTCCAGTCCCGGGCGATCATGACCGCGTAGTCCTCGTTCAGGACCGGGTAAAAGATCGGCTGATCCGGAAGGCGCGGCGGCCACTTGCGCCACCCCGACTCGCGGACGAGATCCAGCTCTTGCGGCCCGGTCGGTCGCCACAGCACCGTCGTTCCGTCATCGCTGTTCATGTCGACCTCGCCGCTCGGGTTCCTGGTGAGCCCGGACAGTACCGACCGACCCGCGACCGACACCACCGCATTCGCCCCACGCTGGGGGCGGGCCAATGACCGCTCCGACCCTGCCCGGCCTCGAACCCGCCCCGACCCCGGCTGCTGCTCCCCGGCCGGGGTCGCGGGCGGCCCGCATGGCGCTGCCCCGCTCCGTCGACGTGCTCAAGCAGATCGCCATCGAGTACGGCGTCTGCGTCCGTCCCCTCGCCATGCGCCGCACCGACCTCGACACCGGCCTGACCGAAGTCATCGACTTACCCTGCGGCGCGACCCGCGAAGACAAGTGCCCGCCCTGCGCGAAGAAGAACCGCCGGCTGCGACAGGCCCAGATCCGCGAGGGCTGGCATCGCGACGACGAACCCCTACCCGGCCCGCAACCCGCCACCGAAGCGCAGAAGTCCCTGATCCTGTTCCGCGCACACCTGGAGTTCTCCCGCGACGAGGCATCCCGCGCCTGCCAGTGGGACCAGGTCACCGACCTCGACGAGGCCATCCGCGAGGTAGAGGAAGCCATCGCCGCAGAGGGCTTGCGCGGACGCGTCGGCCCACCCCACACCAGCACCGACGACGACCAGGGCGACGACGACACCGGCCGCCGCCGCAAGCGCTCCACCAAGCGGCGGCAAGACGCACCCGACCTGCCCCGGCGCAAGGTCGAAGCCCGCACCGTCGGCCGCACCTACACCGCCCCCGACGGCTCCACCTACCGGCCGTCGATGTGGCTCACCCTCACCCTCGACTCCTACGGGCCGGTCCGCCCCGACGGCACCCCCGTCAACCCCGACCGCTACGACTACCGCCGCGCCGCCTGGGACGCCGTCCACTTCCCCCGCCTGCTCGACCGGTTCTGGCAGAACCTACGCCGCTGCGAGGGCTGGAACGTCCAGTACGCCGGCTGCGTCGAACCCCAACGCCGACTCGCCCCACACGCACACTTCGCCATCCGCGGCACCATCGCCCGCGACACCCTGCGCACCGTCGCCGCCGCCACCTACCACCAAGTCTGGTGGCCATCCGTTGACGTCCAGCGGTACACCGCCGACCGACCCCCGGTCTGGGACGAACAAGCGGCGGCGTGGGTCGACCCGGACACCCACCACCCGCTGACCACCTGGACCGACGCCCTCGACGCCATCGACGACACCCCCGACGCCGAACCCGTGCACGTCGTCCGCTTCGGCACCCAGGTCGACGCCCGCGGCGTCATGCCCGGCACCGAAGACGCCGAACGAACCATCCGGTACGTCACGAAGTACATCACCAAGCACACCGGCGACTGCCACAAAGCAACCACCGACCGGCAACGCGCCCACCTCGACCGACTCTGGCGCGCACTGCGCGTCACCCCCTGCACCGACCGGTGCGCCAACTGGCTGCTCTACGGCGTCCAACCCCGCAAGGCCAACGCCAAGCTCAAGCCGGGCCGCTGCAAAGGCAAGGTCCACCAACGCGACACCCTCGGCATCGGCGGCCGACGCATCCTCATCTCCCGCGACTGGTCCGGCAAGACCCTCGCCGACCACAAACACGACGTACGCGCCTGGGTGCGCGCCCTGCTCGGCGTCACCACCGACAGCGCCACCGCCAACGGCACCACCGAAAGCAGCACGGCCGGCAGCCCCGGGCAGCTCGTCGACGACCAGGGCGCCACCGCCGAACGGGCCCGGCACGCCTGGGAACTCGCCCGACCCGACGACGCCGACGTCGGCCCACTGTCCTTCCGACTCATGCGCTCGATCAGCGAACGCGCCCGCTGGCGCACCGAACTACTCGCCGCGAAGGACCGGGCGGCACAGCGACCGGAGGACGGATCGACGAACGGGCAAGACAGCACGACGGGGGAGGGGCTTTGATGGCCAGCGAAGGGCTCTGGACGGTCCAGGACGTGTCGGTGTACCTCCGGGTCCCACCGGAAACGCTGTACCGCTGGCGCAAGGTCAAGTACGGTCCGCCGGCAGCCCGGGTCGGCCGGCACCTGCGGTACGAGCCGGAAGCGGTCCGGGCGTGGGTACGTGAGCAGGCGGCAGCCTGATGGGACACGTCGAAGATCGCTGGTACAAGGTGATCCGTCACCCCGGCGGCCGGAAGGAACGGGTCAAGTCGGCCCTGTTCGGCAAGGGGATGCGCTACCGGGTGCGGTACATCGGCCCCGACGGCCGGGAACGTAGCCAGTCCTTCCCGGACCGGGCCAAGCGCGAAGCTGACGCCTTCCTCGTCTCCACCGAGACGGACAAGCTCCGGGGCTCCTACGTCGACCCGTCCGCCGGTCGGATCACCTTCGCTGAGTACGCCGAGAACTGGTTGCGAACCCGTGCCTTCGACGAGTCGACCCGGGAGAGCACGGAGTTCCGGGTACGGAAGCACCTGGTGCCCTTCTTCGGTGCTCGGCAACTGGCCTCGATCAAGCCGGGGCACATCCGGGAGTGGGATGCCGGGATGGTCGGCAAGCTGGCGGCGTCGACCCGGGCCGTCGTCTTCGCCCACCTGCGGACCATCCTCGGCGCGGCTGTCGACGACGAACGGATCGCCAAGAACCCCTGTTCGACAGCCTCGGTCAAGCCACCTCGGCCGGTGCAACGTCGGGTCGTTCCCTGGCGGGCCGACGAGGTTTCGGCAATCCGCGGTGGTCTCGCTGAGCGGTACCGCCCGATGGTCGACCTGGGGGCCGGCTGCGGGATGCGGCAGGGCGAGATCTTCGGCCTGGGCGTCGACGACCTCGACCTCGCCTCGGGCTGGGTGCACATCGTCCGGCAGGTCAAGGTGGTCCGCTCCCGGCTGGTCTTCGGCCTACCCAAGAACGACCGTGACCGCCGCGTACCGCTGCCCGACTCGGTGGCTCAGTCGCTCAAGGACCACGCCAAACAGTACGACCCGCTCTCGATCACCCTGCCGTGGGAGGACCCGTTTGGCGACGAGCGGGTGACGGTGCCGCTGATCTTCACCACCACCCGACGGGGTGCGATCAAGCGGGCGACCTTCGACGGCAAGAGCTGGCGTCCAGCGGTCGAGGCGGCCGGCATCGTCCCGACCCGGGCGACCGGGATGCACGCGCTTCGCCACTTCTACGCCTCAGCGCTGCTCGACGCGGGGGAGAGCATCAAGGCCCTCGCCTTGTACCTCGGACACTCCGACCCCGGCTTCACGCTCCGGGTATACACCCACCTGATGCCGGCCAGCGAGGAACGTACCCGCCGCGCGATCGACGACCTGTTGGGCAATGGTGGGCCGCAGCGATAGGGTTCCTCTATGTCACTTGAGGTCGAGCTCAAGAAATACCGTCGACAAATCGCGACGGATGCCTATCCGATGTCAATTGGGGAACTGGCAAACCTTTATCGTGACGGGGAGATGGACATCCACCCCGAGTTTCAACGCATCTTCCGTTGGACGCCGGGACAGAAGACTCGGCTGATAGAGAGCATTCTGCTCGGCATCCCTCTCCCTAGCCTCTTCGTAGCGTCCAACGAAGAAGGTGTTTGGGATGTTGTTGATGGGGTTCAGCGGTTGTCTACGATCTTCCAGTTCATGGGGATTCTCCGCGACGAGGACGGTGAACTGCTCAGTCCATTTGTTTGTGAAGAAGCTCCATTTTTGAAGTCTCTTGAAGGTATTTCCTATGAGGGTGCAATTGGTGAGCCTGGGTCGCTCAGCTCGACCCAGCGTCTAGACTTCAAAAGGGCGCGCATTGATGTAAAGATCATTAAGCGTCAGAGTGATAACCGCGCCAAGTACGACCTGTTTCAACGGTTGAATTCTTATGGCAGCGTGGCGACGGATCAGGAGTTGCGGAATTGCTTGCTCGTTAGCTTGAGCAAGACTCATTACGAATGGCTTGTTTCGATCTCTAGGGATGAGAACTTCCTTGCCGTCCTTGAAATGCAGGACAGGTTGATCAATGAGCGTTATCATATGGAGATGGCCCTGCGCTTTATCACTTTCAGGCGAATTGAAGAGCCGCGCCTCTCAAAGATTGGCAATATTGGTGAGTTTCTCACCGAAGAAATTGTATCCCTTGTAGAGAAGAGTCCAGGGCAGCTTGGTGAAGAGGAAGATGTCTTCCGTAGAACCTTCCAGATTCTGAGGGCTGCTGGGGGGTCGGAAGTGCTCCGCAAGTGGAATCCTGCTAGCGGGCGAACTGAGGGGCCGTTCTCTCTGTCTGCTTTCGAGGCAATTGCATTGGGGATAGGCTTTCATAATGCCGACCCGTCGATAACCTCGGAGATTGCGGCGGCGAAGCGTATCGAGTTCTGGTCAATGCCGCAGTTTGCCCCGGGGTTTTCTACGGGAAAGCGGGCTGATGAGCGTATGCGCAGGACGATCCCCGCAGGCCGTGAGCTGTTCGCTTAAGCGGGCGAGATGGAGATCGAAGGCTTCGTCAACAAGATAGATAAAGATCTAGCGCATCGGAAGCTCGAACTTTCTCGGCTCAAGATGGATGTGATTCAAGGGGGGCCGGATTCCGACTCGGACCGTGCATCATGGATGAGGCGATCTGCTGCAGTCATTGCGTACGCCCACTGGGAGGGCTTCGTGAAGCAGGCCAGCATTCAATATGTCCGGTACTTGAATTCAAAAAATCTGCCCGTCTCGTCGCTGAAGCGCGAGTTGCAGGCGGCATGTCTTATTTCTCACTTCAGAAGGGCGCGAGAGAGCCTTAAGGTTCGTTTTCTCGGCACGGTTCTGCAGGATATTGACGAGGCGCGCAAAGGCGTCTTTCTGGTTTCTCCTGCAAAAATCGTTATTACCGAAAGTAACTTGACCTCTTCTGTCTTTGGTGATCTGGTTGAAGGAATGGGCCTCGATTATCTGGATGAATACAAAACGCGAGGCCCATTCATTGATACCAAGCTGGTACACGGGAGGAACCAGGTTGCGCACGGTGAGCTTGCGGTATTCGACACTGCCGAGGTGGTTGAGCGGATAGAAGCTGTCGTAAAGTTGCTAGATCGATATTCGCAGCAACTATTCGAGGCGGTGAGGGACAGTCATTTCCTCGCCGCTGATCGTAGCCAGGATAATGGTGACCACGAGCCGGATGTCGTAGCCGTAGTGGTCCCAACTCAACGTGCCGTTAGTTCCGAGATGGGGGTCGAATAGGGGCAGATGGGCCCTGCGGGATGGGTGACGGCCTGGCGACGGCCTGCAGCGGCCTTCGCTAGGCTCCGCCCCTGGTCAGCGGGTCTGCGATGATCTTAATCCGGCGTACAGGTCGACTCGTCCGTCGCCCACGGGGCTGGAGCCGTCGCGGCGTCAGTGGGTGGCTCGGGTGGTCCAAGAGTCTCCGGGCGCCGCAGCCGGCGATTTGCGTTTTTGGCGTTTGCGGCGCATGCTGACGAGTGTGGCGACCGTGAGTGGGGGATTCCTGACCACTGGCCAGGCTGCCAAGCTGCTGGGCTCTTCACGTCAGCAGGTGGTCAACCTGTGCGAGCGTGGGGACCTGCCGTTCGTGCGGGTGGGTGCGCACCGCAAGGTGAGGCGGGAGCACGTCGAGGCGTTGTTGCGACCCGAGCAGGCGTTGACCCGTGACCAGCTCAAGTCGCTGTGGCTGCACCAAGCCGTGGCGGGCGGTCTGGTCGTTGATCCGGATGGGGTGCTGGGAAAGGCTAGGGAGAATCTTGATCGGCTGCTCCGGCAGCATCAAGGGACCATGGCCGAGGTCTGGCTGAGGCGCTGGCAAGAGAAGATCGACGAAGGGATTGGGGCCGTCCTGCGGACGTTGACCTCGGAAGATCCGGAGGCGGTCGAGTTGCGGCAGAACTCGCCCTTCGCTGGCGTGCTTTCGCAGCCGCAGCGCCTCAAGGTGCTTGAGGCGTTCAAGCGCCGCGGGTGGGACCGGGCGGCGTGAAGCGCGAAGAGCTGGAGCATGTGCTGAGGTCGACGGGCCGGATTGTCGAAGACCGGAACGTTCTGATCATCGGCAGCCAGTCGGTGCTGGCAACGATCCCGGAAGGTGATCTGCCGTTGGAAGCCACTGCCTCGATGGAGGTGGATGTGGCCTTCTTCGATGATCCGGGCGATCGGAAGGCCGACCAGGTCGACGCGTTCATTGGCGAGTTCTCGCCGTTCCACGAGACGTACGGCTACTACGCGCAGGGCGTGAGTGTGTCGACTGCGGTATTGCCCGACGGGTGGCGCGATCGGTTGGTGCTGGTGGAGTCCGAGAACACCCGGCCGGGACGCGGCTATGCGCTCGATCCGCACGACTGCGTGGTGTCCAAGCTGGTAGCGGGCAGGGAGAAGGACGCCAGGTTCGCGGCCGCGCTGCTCCGAGCGGGCCTGGTAAGACCGGAAGTGCTCGCCGAGCGGATTGAACTCCTGGTCGATGTGCATCCCTTGGTGATGAAACGACTGAGGGACTGGATCGCCGCGCGTCTAGACGAGTAGTTCCGAAGCCGGGGGCCGTTGTTCGGGCGTGAAGGGTGGGCGTCCAAGATCATGTTGTGGCGCAATGGCGGCGACTCCTGCCCACCGTCCTCGACCTGGCCGTCGACGGGATCTTCGGCGACGTGCCGATCCCCGGTGTGACCGACGACTGGCGGGAGGGCGTCCGCGTCCTCGTCTGCGCCTGGCGCGCCGCCATGCTGCGCCATCCCTGGGCGCCGAGGCTGATCGGGCGTCCGATGCTCGGGCCCAACGTCCTGGCCCGCACCGAGTTCCTCCAGACGGCGCTGGTGCGCACGCGGCTGCGGTGAGCTTGGGACGACGACCTGCTGTTCGAGGAGGGCCTCGACAGCATCCTCCGGGCGGCGGCACGGGCGGGTACGCCGGGCTGATCGGCAGGGCGGCGGCACGGGCGGGAGCGCCCGACTGACTCGGCATCGCGGCCGTCAGCCCTCGCCGAAGGCGGCCACCAGTTCGGCCATGCTGTCGATGACGGCGTCCGCTGCGGCGAGCCGTGCGCGCTTGCCGGGCTTGTTGGCGTACCCGATGGCGGCGACCCCGGCCGCGTGGGCGGCCTCGATGTCGGTGGCCGAGTCGCCGACGAGGACGCAGTCCGTCGGCTCGGCGCCCAGCTCCCGCAGGGCGACCAGCACCGGGTACGGGTCCGGCTTCATCCGCCCGGGGTCGGCCTCGGGCCGGCCGACGACCGGGTGCACGTAGCCGGTGAGCCGACGGGCGCTCAGGTAGGCGTGGACGCACTCGGCGGAGTTGTTCGACACCACGGCGACCCGGCGGCCGGTGCGGTGGGCGGCGACGATGACCTCCCGGCCGTACGGCGTCGGCTCGGCGGTGGTTGCTGCGGTGACCTCCGCGCGGGTCAGCGCCTCGTCGACCAGCCGGACGACGGCGGGGCGGCCGAGCGTGGCGACGAAGCGCAGCACGGCGAGCGGGTCGGGCTCGTGCCGGATCCCGGCCGGCAGGGGCACGGCCCGGTCGGCGAGCAGCCGGCGCAGCTCGTGGGCGACGGCCGAGGCCGGGTGCCGGGCGAAGACGCCGCACACGGGCCCGTCGAAGTCGAGCAGGAGCACGCGGGCGCGGTCCACGAGGGGAGCGAGGGCTGCGGTCACGATCCGGCGGGCCTGTCGGGCTGCGCCGGGCCGCTCCTTGCCGCTCCGGGGCCGCTCGATCCTGGCCCGCAGGTTGTAGGGCGACGACCGCCGCCAGGATCAGCGCGCCGCCGAGCAGCGCCGGCGCGGTGAGTCGTTCGCCCAGGAGCAGGGCCGCGAGGAGGACGGCGGACAGCGGCTCGACGAGGGTCGCCACCGTGGCAGCCGATCCGGACGTCGTCCGCAGCCCGGCGTAGAGCAGGCCGTACGCCAGTGCCATCGTCGCGACCCCGAGGTATCCCAGCAGGGCGAGCGAGGCGGGGTCGGTCGGTAGCACCGGCTCTCCCGTCGCAGCGGCGAGTCCCAGGAAGGGGAGCAGTGCCAGCGCCCCGGCGGCCGTGGCGCACGTGGTCAGGGCCACGGAGTCGACCCGCTGGGCCAGGGTGTGTCCCAGCACCGTCGTCGCCGCGTACGTGGCCCCGGACGCGACGGCGAGGACGATCCCGAGGCCCGGCCGGTCGCCGGCTGCCGGCGAGCCGTGTCCGGCGGCCGTGCTGATCAACACCAGTCCGGCGAGCGCGGCCAGCAGCACGCCCACCTCGCGCAGCGACGGCCGCGACCGGGCGGCGGCGTGCTCCCAGGCGGCGGCCAGGATCGGGGCCAGCCCGAGCGCGACGACGGTCGCGACGCTCACGCCGACCAGCAGGACGGAGACGAAGTACAGCCCCTGGTACAGGGCGGTGCCGCAACCGACCAGGACGGCCAGCACCGGGTGGGTGCGCATCGTCGCGCGCACGACGCCGGACCGGCGGGTGACCACGGCGAAGCCGACCAGGGCGACGGCGGCCAGCGCCATCCGCCATGCGCTGACCGTCATCGCGCCGAGGCCGTCGCGGCTGTGCAGCACGGTGACCACCAGCCCGCCGGTGCCCCACAGGACGCCGGCCGCGCAGACCTGGAGCAGCCCGATGCGCGCACTCCGGTGCACGGACCCCGTCCTCGTCGCCACCGACCCAACCTATTCGTCCCGGCAAGATCGTTCGATCGGTTTACGCCAGCATGACGCCAGATGTGGCGTCCTGCTGAGCCAATATGGCTTGCGCGTGTGCCACTCGTGTGCCATATTGGCACCATGGAACTGACCTCCCACGTGAGCAACCTCGGGCGCGAGTTCGCCACCCTCGCCGAAGCCGGCGGCGAGGAGGCGCGGGTGCTGGTCGAGCGCCTGACCGGTTCGCTCGAATCGGCGATCCGGATGACGTTGCTGGAAACGCTGTCGGCCGCCGCCGATGAGATCACCCGGGACCTGGCTCCGGGCTCGGTGGAGTTGCGCCTGCGCGGGCGCGACCCGCACTTCGTCGTGACCCCGCCGCCCGCCGAGCCGCTCCACACCGCGGCGGAAGGCGCTGCGGCGACGGGAAGCGGCGCACCGGGACCCGATCCGCTGATCGCCGAGGACGGCCCCGCCGCGCGGATCAACGTACGCCTGCCCGAGCAGCTCAAGGCCGCGGTCGAGGAGGCGGCGGCGAGGGAGGGCCGCTCGGTCAACGCCTGGCTGGTCCGCGCCGCCGCCGCCGCCGCCCTGCAACGGCCCGAGCGCGATCAGCGCCCCGAGCCCCGCGACAGCGGGAAACGCGCCCGGCAGAGCTTCACCGGCTGGGTGCGCTGACGGCACGGCACCGAAGCGGACCGCGCCGCGCCGCCGCTCACCCCGCCTCCCCGACCTGCGGGGACGACCCACCAACCCATGATGCGGAGACAACCATGCCTACTTTCGACACGCCCGAACCGATCGCCGTCACGCTGGAACTCGGCGTCGCCAACGTGCGGATCGCCGCGAGCGACCGGGCCGACACCGTCGTCGAGGTCCGGCCCAGCGACGAGTCCGACGAGTCCGACGTGCAGGCCGCCGCGCAGGTCCGTGTCGAGCGCACCGGCGGCGCGCTCCAGGTCACCGGCCCGAAGCGTACGTTCGACTTCTCCAAGAAGAGCAGGTCGGTGCAGGTCTCCATCGAACTGCCCAGCGGCTCCCCGCTCTCCGCCCACCTGGTGATGGGCGACATCCGCTGCACCGGCCGGCTCGGTGAGTGCCGGCTCAAGACCACCGGCGACGTCCGGGTCGAACGGACCGGCCCGCTGCGGCTGCACACGGGGATCGGCCACGTCACCGTCGACGCCGTCGCGGGCGATGCCGACATCTCCACCGGCTCCGGCAAGGTCCAGCTCGGCGAGATCCAGGGCGCCGCAGTGGTCAAGAACTCCAACGGCGACACCACGATCGACGCGGCCACCGGCGACGCGCGGGTGCGCGCGGCCAACGGCGACATCCACATCGAGCGGGCCGGTGCGGGTGTCGACGCGAAGACCTCCAACGGCGGCATCCGCCTCGGCGAGGTGGCCCGCGGCGCGGTTGTGCTCGGCACCGCCGCCGGCAACCTGGACGTCGGCATCGCCGAGGGCACCGCCGCCTGGTTGGAGGTCAACACCGGGTACGGGCACGTACGCAACCTGCTGGAGAACACCGGCCGGCCCGGGGAGACCGAGGAGACCGTCGAGGTGCGCGCCGCCACCTCCTACGGCGACATCACCATCCACCGCTCCTGACCCGTATCCGTCCCGAGGAGAGAACACCCATGATCGGTACGCAATCCCGGCCGGCGATCGCCGTGACCGGACTACGGAGATCGTTCGGCGACCAGGTCGTACTCGATGGTGTCGATCTGTTCGTGCCACAGGGCACGGTCTTCGCGCTGCTCGGCGCGAACGGCGCCGGGAAGACCACCACGGTCAGGATCCTGTCCACCCTGCTCCGGGCAGATGCCGGTGACGTCCGGGTCGCCGGGCACGACCTGGGCCGCGAACCGGACGCGGTGCGCGCGGCGATCGGGGTCACCGGCCAGTTCTCCGCGGTGGACAACCTGCTCACCGGCGAGGAGAACCTGCTGCTGATGGCGGACCTGCGCCACCTCGCCCGCAGCGCCGGCCGGCGGCGGGCCGCCCAGCTGCTCGAACAGTTCGACCTGACCGAGGCGGCCCGGAAGCCGGCGTCGACCTACTCCGGGGGCATGCGGCGGCGGCTCGACCTGGCGATGACCCTGGTCGGCAGCCCGCAAGTGATCTTCCTCGACGAGCCGACCACCGGGCTTGACCCGCGCAGCCGCCGGAACATGTGGCAGATCGTCCGGGACCTGGTGGCCGGCGGTGTCACCATCTTCCTGACCACGCAGTACCTGGAGGAAGCCGACGAGCTGGCCGACCGGATCGCGGTCCTCGACCGCGGCCGGGTGGTCGCCGAGGGTACCGCGGAGGAACTCAAGCGCCGTATCCCCGGCGGACACGTCCGCCTGCGGTTCGCCGACCCGCAGGGCCTCGACGCGGCCCGGCGCGTGCTGGGCCGGGCCTCGCGCGACGGCGACGCCCTCGCCCTGCGGGTGCCCAGCGACGGCAGCCTGCGCTCGCTCAAGACCCTGATCGGCCGGCTCGACGACCAGGCCATCCAGGTCGACGAGTTGTCCGTGCACACCCCCGACCTCGACGACGTCTTCCTCGCCCTGACCGGCGACCCCACCGACGAGAAGGTGACCACCCGATGAGCACCCCCGCCCTCACCGGCCCGGCTCCGGCGGCACTGCGCTTCCATCCACTGCGCGACTCGGCGACGATGCTGCGCCGCAACCTCCGACGCATGCTGCGGTACCCGTCGATGACGGTGACGCTCGTGGCGATGCCCGTCGTCTTCCTGCTGCTGTTCGTCTACGTGTTCGGCGGCACGTTGGGCGCCGGGCTGGGCGGGGCGGTGCCCGGCGGCGCGGCCGGCGGGCGTGCCGCGTACGCCAACTACGTGGCGCCCGCGATCATCCTGATGACCGTGACGGCCGCGGTCCAGGGGACGGCGATCTCCATCGCCATGGACATGACCGAGGGGATCATCGCCCGGTTCCGTACGATGCACATCGCCCGTGTCTCGGTGCTGACCGGACACGTCCTGGGCAGCATGATCCAGGCGATGTTCAGCGTGGCGGTCGTGACGGGCGTTGCCCTGCTGGTCGGCTTCCGGCCCACCGCCGGGCCGGGCGGGTGGCTGGCCGCGGCCGGCTTCCTGGTGGCCGTGACCTTCGCGCTCGTCTGGTTGGCCGTCGCGCTCGGCCAGGTCAGCGGGAGCGTCGAGACCGCCAGCAACCTGCCCATGCCGCTCGTCCTGCTGCCCTTCCTCGGCAGCGGGTTCGTCCCCACCGACTCCATGCCGGCCGGTCTGCGCTGGTTCGCCGAGTACCAGCCGTTCACGCCGATCATCGAGACCCTGCGCGGCCTGCTGATGGACGAGCCGATCGGGAACGACGCGTGGATCGCGCTCGCCTGGTGCGCGGCCGTCGCGCTGGGCGGCCACCTCTGGTCGAGGCGACTGTTCAACCGGGAGTCCTCGCGCTGACGGTGGGCCGGCGTTGGCGGGGCCGTACTTCGGCTGCGGCCCGCTTCCCGAGAGGATCACCGATGCGCAAGACCCTGCTGCCGCCGGTCGAGGCGAAGGCGCTGACCTGCAAGCAGCTGGAGACCGCCTCGCTGGGCAGCGCGGAGCAGCCGTACAACGGTTGTCGCGACCCGATCCCGCTGGCCGGCGGGCTCCTCTCCGGCGAGGACGGGGTAATGGTCACGTTGCAGTGGCCGTGCGCCATCGGCGAGCCGACCGGCGACGCCGCCGCCGACGCGGTGGTGCCGGTGCCGATGGACGGCGGCGACACGGGCAAGTTCTGGCAGCTCGCCGTCTTCCGCAACGTCGACGCCGAGCCCGCGTACGTGACGATGACCGAGATCGGCGACCGGACGCCGGTCGAGCGGGTCGCCATCGCCGGACGGCAGGTGACTGTGCAGTTCACGATGCGCCCGCCCGAACGAGCCCGAGGAAAGGTCTCGGCTCATCGGCTCGGCGCGATCGCTAGCGCGGCAGGGCGTCGTCGACCCCTGCCGCGCCGATCGACGCCCGATCCGTACCCGAGTCAACCAGACCCCACCGACGACCCGCCGTCCACCGCCGCTTCGCCGCCACCATGTCGGCGACATGGTGGCATCCCGACGGCGCGATACCGCCATGTCGCCGACATGACGAACCCGAACCCGTCCCGCCCCGAGGCCCGGGCCGGGACGCGTCAGTCCGTCGCGTCGACCGTGCGGGGACGGTCGTCCTCCGCCAGGCGTGGGGCCACGACGTGTACCGACACGCCGGCGTTGCCGTTGTGCGTCTCGATCCAGGCGTCCAGCGCCGTCCGGCAGGCGTGGTCGACGTGCCGCAGGCCGCCCAGGTCCAGCCGGACGGTCCGGTCGGCCGGCAGGTCGTTCAGCGTGGTGAGGATGGTGGGCAGCCGCAGGAAGGTGGCGTTGCCGGTGATCGCGACCTCGACCGGACCAGGGCCGGCGTCGCGCACGGCGGTGTCCCGCACGCCAGCGTCGCGCACGGCGGTGTCCCGCACGCCAGCGTCGCGCACGGCGGTGTCCCGCACGCCAGCGTCGCGCACGGCGGCGTCCCGCACGGTGACCCGGACGTGCGACGTCTCCCACGCGGTCTTCACCACGGCCAGGCCGAGGCCGACGAGCACGCCGGTGAACATGTCGGTGGTGAGGATGGCCAGGGCGGTCGCCGCCAGCACCACCGCCTCGCCCCGGTGCTCCCGCCACAGCTGCGGCATCGCCCGCACCGGCAGCAGCTTCGTCCCGGCGTGGACGAGCACGGCGGCGAGCGCGGGCAGCGGGATGAGTTCGATCAGGCCGGGCGCGGCGGCGGCGAACAGCAGCAGCCACAGCCCGTGCAGCACCCGGGACACCTTGGTCCGCGCCCCGGCCCGCACGTTGGCGGAGCTGCGGACGATGACGGCGGTCATCGGCAGGGCGCCGAGCAGGCCGCAGATCGCGTTCCCGGTGCCCTGCGCCACGAGTTCCTTGTCGAAGTCGGTGCGCGGGCCCTGGTGCAGCCGGTCCACCGCCGCCGCGCTGAACAGGCTCTCCGCCGAGGCGATCAGGGTGAACGTGGCGATGGTGGCGAGCACGCCGAGGTCCGCGAGGGTGCCCCAGTGCCCGAGCGACGGCTGCATCGCCGCGAGCAGCCCCTCGACCTCGATGGTGTCGACGGGCAGCCGGAGGGCGGCGGTCACCCCGGCCGCCGCCACGACGGCGACGAGCGCGCCGGGGACCGTCCGCAGCCGGCCGGGCAGGCTGTCCCAGAGCACCATCACGGCGATGGTCGCCCCGCCCACGGCGAGCGAGACCCGCGCCGGCGTGGACGTGGCGACCTCGCCCACCAGCCCCGGCAGGCCGGTGAACTTGCCCGGCCCGGTGTGCGGCGCGGCGACGCCGGCCAGGACGTAGAGCTGCCCGGCGATGAGCAGCAGGCCGATGCCGGCGAGCATGCCCTGCACCACCGACACGGTGATGGCGCGGAACCAGCGGCCGAGCCGCAGCAGCCCCAGGCCGACCTGGAGCAACCCGGCGACCAGGACGATCGTGCCGAGGCCGGCGAGGCCGTAGCGGTCCACGGCCTCGGCGACCAGCACGGTCAGGCCGGCGGCGGGGCCGCTGACCTGAATGCTGCTGCCGGGCATGAACCCCACGACGAGGCCACCCACGATGCCGGTGACCAGGCCCAGTTCGGCCGGCACGCCGGAGGCGACGGCGATGCCCACGCAGAGCGGAAGGGCGACGAGGAAGACGACGACGGAAGCGGACAGGTCGGCGCGCAGCGTGCGCCAGGGCAGGGCGGGAGGCGACATCGTTCACATCCGGGGAAAAGGCGGGGGAACGGGCAACGGGTCGGCCACCGACGCCGGCCGCCGGCTGGTCGCGCCGCCGGCCGAGCCGGGGGTACGGGGTGTCGGCGGCGCGGTGGCCGGCGGGTGACCGCGTGGTGGTCAGGTGTACGGGGAGGTGCCCGACCGGCCGGGGGACGTCCTCGCCGCCCGCCGGCCGTACGCCGCCCGCGACGGCGGGCGGGCCGGGTTCCGGCTGGCGCCGCTCAGCAGCGCAGCACGCTCAGCCGGACCGGATCGGGTCCGGCGTCTGCGTCGGCGGGGCGCCCGTCGGCGGTGTTGTCCCGGCGGACGGTGGCGTCGGGCAGGGCCGACACGGCCTGCGGCCCGGGGTCGCGACGGTCGGTGCTCTGGTTGCCTCGGCCGGAGCGGCTGACCGAACCGCACGCCTTTCCGTCGAAGCGGGGCACGACGGTGGGGACGGGCGACTGCCCGGTGCGCGCGGCGAGCGTGGTCACCACGCGGTACGCCTCAAGGGTCACCGGCCCGGTCCGTCCGGTACGCGGCGGCACGGCGGCCCGGGCCGCCTCGGGGCGGGCATCCCCGCCGGCCCGGGGTGCCGCGTCGGCGGGCGTCGCGGCGGTGGCCGGAGTGCTGGCGTCGAGCGCCGTGCCGGTGGGCAGCGGGACGGCTGCGTCGAGCGGGGCGCGGCAGGCGACGCCGATGTGCAGCAGGAGCGCGCAGGCGAGCAGCGGGGCGAGGAGAACGGTGACGAGTCTGCGCTGCACCGCTCACCCCCAGGCCGGTACGCGTGCACGCGCACCGCGTGCCACCACACCGTAGAACTCCCGACCTGCGGTGCCGGTTACGCCCGTTTTAACGGATTAATGCGCGCTATGGACGGCCTGTCGTGACCCGACCCTGGACGCGGTGCGGCCCCGGAGCGATCGGACGCTCCGGGGCCGTACCAGGGGTGGGGAATCAGCTGGTGGGGGAGACGTACAGCAGGCGGTTCGGGGAACCGGTGCCGGGGCTGGTGACCACGCCGGCGGTGGCCGTGCTGGTCAGGTGCGCGGCGACCTGGGCCGGGGTCCAGGTCGGGTTGTTGGACAGGACGCGGGCGGCGGCGCCGGCCACGTGCGGCGAGGCCATCGAGGTGCCGCTGATGGTGTTGGTCGCCGTGTTGCTGCTGTACCAGGCCGACAGCACGTCCACGCCCGGGGCGAAGATGTCCAGGCAGGTGCCGTAGTTGGAGAAGCTGGCCCGCGCGTCGTTGCTCTGCGTCGCCCCGACGGTGATCGCCGTGGGCACGGCGGCCGGCGAGGAGGAGCAGGCGTTGGCGTTGGAGTTGCCGGCGGCCACCGCGTAGGTGACCCCGTCGGCGATGGAGTTCGCCACGGCGGTGTCCAGCGACGAGTTCGCCCCGCCGCCGAGGCTCATGTTCGCCACCGCCGGCTGGCCGGCCTGGTGGTCGGAGGTCACCCAGTTGACGCCGCCGATGACGCCGGCGTTGGTGCCCCGGCCCCGGCAGTTGAGCACCCGCACGGCGACGAGCTTGACGTCCTTGGCCACGCCGTACGAGGTGCCGCCGACGGTGCCGGCGACGTGGGTGCCGTGGCCGTTGCAGTCGGCGGCCGGCAGGGCGTTGTCGACCGCGTCGTACCCGTCGACGGCCTGGCCGCCGAAGTCGTTGTGGGTGGTCTTGATGCCCGTGTCGATGACGTAGGCAGTCACGCCGGTGCCGGCGCTGGTGTAGTTGTACGAGCTGCTCAGCGGCAGAGCGGCCTGGTCGGTGCGGTCCAGCCCCCACGGCGGGTTCGCCTGCGTGGTCTGGATGCTGACCTCGTGGTTCTGCTCGACCCAGGCGACGGACGGGTGCGCCGCGAGGCGCTTCGCGGCGGCCTCGGACAGCCGTACCTCGAAGCCGTTGAGCGCCGCGCCGTACACCTGGGCGACGCTGCCGCCGAACCGCTCGGCCAGGCTGCTGGCGGAGCTGGCGACGGCGGTGGCCCGGGTGCCGGCCTTCCCGCCGACGGCGCTGTCCTTCAGGACGACGATGTAGCTGGAAGGGACGGCGGTGGCGCCGCCGGCGTGGCGGATCTCGCCGGTCGCCGGCGCTGCGGACACCGGGCCGCCGATCATGGTGGCGGCCAGCGCCGATGCGGTCAGCACGCCGAGGGTGGCGGCCTTGCGGGGAAGCGTCATCTATCGGTCTCCTCTGTCGTCGACCGCGCGGGAGCTGCTGGTACGCGGTCTGAGATCGTGATGACAGGCTATCGATAGATCCACAGGGAGCTATATATCGAATGGGTCATAGCATCGCGCGTATCTCGTCGCGTACGCCCCGCTGGAACGCGCGGGCCGGCGGGCCCCGGTGACGGACGGTATGTTCTCGCCCAGGCTGACATGAAGCGTCCCAGGGCGGGCGGTGGGGGACGGGAGCGCCGTTAGCGGCCGTCGCCGCCCTCCGCCCACACCGTCCCGGCCGGGAGATACCAGGCCGTGCTCTCTCCGCCCAGCGCGTGCGCGACGACGACCCGGGCGTGGGTGTCCAGCGGCGGCAGTCGGTCCATCGGGAACCACTCGACCGCCTCCGACTCGTCGTCGTTGACCCGGGCGGTGCCGCCGAGCAGCCGGCAGTGGAAGCCGAGGTTCAGGTACTCACAGCGGTCGCCGTTGGGATAGGTGTGCGGGCGCGACAGCACGCTGCTCAGCCGCTGCGGGGCCACCCGCAGGCCGGTCTCCTCCTCGACCTCGCGCACCACTGCGGTCGCCGGCTGCTCACCGGGCTCGACGAATCCGCTGACCACCGACCAGCGCCCGTCGTCGGACCGCTTGCCCAACAGCAGCTCGCCCGCGTCGTTGCGGACCACCGCGCTGACGCTCGGCAGCCAGAGCAGGTCGTGACCGACGTGCTCGCGCATCCGTACGACGTAGTCAGGAACACCCATCCGGCGACCCTAGCCGTCCCCGATCGGGGAGCGCGGAGGCAGACGGCGTGGGTTCCCGCTGCCGGCGCGGACGCCCGGTGAGCGGGTTCCGCCGTTTCGGCCCGGCGGCCGAAGAGCGCGTCTACTGTGGAAGGCGTCGGCGGCTATTTACCCGAACCGGTGGCGGCCGGGCGGTACGCGGTGCACAGTGATCCCATGAGCGACAGCGGAAGTGGTGGGCACTGTTACTGGTGCACGCGACACCACCGGGTCGAGACCGAGGCCGACGTCTGCGCGGCGCGGCACGTGCTCGGGCCGTACGCCTCGGCAGCTGACGCGGAGAACGCCCTGCAACAGGTGCGGGAGCGCAACGACGCGTGGGACGCCGAGGACGCCCGTTGGGCCGGGGAGGACAGATAGACGGCGCGGGACGGCCCGCGTCGAGGAACTCCGTGCCCCGAGAGGAGGCACGCGAGCGCATGTCCCCAAGGAGGGAACCGAGATGGCCGAAGCACAAAAGGCCACCACCCGCCCGGCCGCCCAACGTACGACCGCGAAGAAGACCGCCGCGGCCGGACGGTCCACGGGCACGACCCGGGCCGCCACCGCGGGCCGCGCCGGCACCGCCACCACGGCGACCCGGCGGTCGACCGTGACCAAGGCATCCCCGAACGCCTCCGGCGCCGGGGCTGGCCGGGTGCCGGCGAAGAAGGCGGTCGCGAAGAAGACCGCCGCGACGAAGGTGGCGACCAGGAAAGCCCCGGTCAGCAGCAGGGCCGCGGCGAAGAAGGCGCCCGCCACGAGGGCTGCGGCGAAGAAGGCGCCCGCCACGAGGGCTGCGGCGAAGAAGGCGCCCGCCACGAGGGCTGCGGCGAAGAAGGCGCCCGCGAAGAAGGCCCCGGCCGCCAAGACCACGACCGCCAGGAAGACCACGAGGAGCGCTACCGGTATGGCGGCGACCAAGCGGACGACCACGGCGGCGAAGAAGGTGTCTCCGGCGGCGAAGCGCACGACCACGGCGAAGCGGACCGGCGCGGTGGCGAAGAAGGCTCCGGCGGCGAAGCGGACGACCGCGGCGAAGCGGACGACCGCGGCGGCGAAGAAGACCACGGCCCGGAAGACCGCCTCGCCCCGGGCCGCCGGCACCCCTCGCACGGCCACCGCCAAGAAGGCCCCGGCGAAGAAGTCGGCACCCCCCCGCACCCGCTAACCCCACCCCCACCCGACCCCGGCTCGGGGTGGGGTGGGGGTGGGTGATGCCTCCGGCCAGGAGCGGGTCGGTCCTGCCGTGTCAGGATTGCCCCGTGGTGATCCGACGCGTCCTCGCGCCCCGCATCGACTTCGGCGCGCTGCGCCGCGAGCTGGAACTGCCCGACGGGTTCCCGCCTGCGGCGCAGCGCGAGGCCGAGGCGGTGGCCGCCGCGCCGCCCCGGCCTGCCGTCGATCGCACCGACGTCCCGTTCGTCACCGTCGACCCGGCCACCTCGCGGGACCTCGACCAGGCGATGCACCTCGCCCGCCGCCCCGGTGGCGGCTTCCGGGTCCGGTACGCCATCGCCGACGTCGCCGCCCACGTGCGCCCCGGCGGCGCGCTGGAGGAGGAGACCTGGCGGCGCGGGCAGACCGTGTACCTGCCCGACGGCAACGTGCCCCTGCACCCGGAGACGCTCAGCGAGGGCGCGGCCAGCCTGCTGCCCGGCCAGGACCGGGCGGCCGTGGTGTGGACGATCGACCTCGACCCGGACGGCGGCACGGTCGCCGTCGCGCTGGAACGCGCCCTGGTGCGCAGCCGCGCCAAGCTGGACTACGTCGGCGTCCAGGCCGACGCCGACGCCGGTCGGCTGCCCGAGCCGATCGCCCTGCTCCCTGAGCTCGGCGGGCTGCTCACCGCGCGCGGCCTGCGCCGGGGCGCGGTCAACCTGCCGCTGCCCGAGCAGGACGTCGAGCCGGACGGCGACGGCTGGCGGCTGGTGCTGCGCGGCCCGGTCCCGATGGAGGAGCACAACGCCCAGATCTCCCTGCTCACCGGGATGGCCGCCGCCGACATCATGCTGGCCGGCCGGATCGGCCTGGTGCGTACCATGCCGCCGCCGAGGCCGGAGGCGGTGGCCCGGCTGCGCACCGCCGCCGCCCCGCTGGGCGTCCACTGGCCGGACGACGTCGGCGTCGGTGCGGTGCTGGCCGGGCTGGACGCCTCGGAACCCCGGGGCGCCGCGTTCGTCGACCAGGCGGCCGAGCTGATGCGCGGGGCCGCGTACACCGCGTTCGACGGCGCGGTGCCCGAGCAGCCGCAGCACGGCGGGGTCGCCGCCGCGTACGCCCACGTCACGGCCCCGCTGCGCCGGCTGGCCGACCGGTACGCCACGGAGGTCTGCCTGGCCCTGCACGCCGGCCGGCCGGTGCCCGACTGGGCGCGGGCGGCGCTGCCGAGGCTGCCGCAGGTGATGGCCGCGACCGACCGGGCGGCCGGCGCGGCCACCCGGGGCGCGATCGAGCTGGCCGAGGCGGTGCTGCTGGCGCACCGGGTCGGCGAGACCTTCGACGCGGCGGTGCTCGACGTGGACGCGCCGCCGAACGGCCAACCGAGGCCGGGCCGGCAGCCGGGCGGCACGGTGGCGCTGGACGTCCCGCCGGTGCGGGCCCGCTGCACGGGGCTGCTGCCGCTGGGCGAGCGGGTCCGGGTCCGGCTGGTCACCGCCGACCCGGCCACCCGGAAGGTCCTCTTCGCGCTGGCCTGACGGCCGCCCGGCGCGCGGCCGGTGGGGCTTTCGCGCAGCGCCCCGGAGTCGGCCGGTGGGCTTTCGCACAGTGCCCGGCGCTGCTGCCGGCCCGCCTGGTTTGCGAGGATGGGCGCATGGCATACGACGCGAGCACGCTGCCCGACGTATCCGGGCTGACCGTCGGCATCATCGGCGGCACCGGCGACCAGGGCCGGGGGCTGGCCTACCGGTTCGCCCGCGCCGGGCAGTCCGTGCTGATCGGTTCCCGGTCGGCCGAGCGCGCCGCCGAGGCCGCCGCCGAGATCGCGGCCATGCCGGGCGTGCCCGCAGGCGCCGAGGTCGCGGGCGCGGACAACGAGGAGGTCGCCCGGCGCAGCGACGTGGTCGTGATCGCGGTGCCGTGGGACGGGCACGCGGCCACCGTCGCCGCCCTGGCCGGGCCGCTCGCCGGCACGATCGTCGTCGACTGCGTCAACCCGCTCGGCTTCGACAAGCAGGGCCCGTACGCGCTGACCGTCGCCGAGGGCAGCGCCGTCGCGCAGGCCGCCGCCCTGCTGCCCGACTCCCGGGTCTGCGCCGCGTTCAACCACGTCAGCGCCCCGCTGCTGGCCGACCCGGAGGTCGACCGGATCGACCTCGACGTGCTGATCTGCACCGAGGACCGCGAGCTGGTGGACGTCGTGGGCGCGCTCGCCGCCCGGATCCCCGGCATGCGGGGGGTCTACGCCGGCCGGCTGCGCAACGCCCACCAGATCGAGGCGTTCACCGCCAATCTGATCGCCATCAACAAGCGTTACAAGGCCCACGCCGGCCTCCGCGTCACCGACCTCTGAGCCGCTTCGGTCAGGTGCGGCGGCTCCCGTCGGCCGTGGCACGCCGCGACCGACGGGAACCGGTCAGCACCCTGGGGCTAGAGGTTCGGGTTGACGCCGACCTTCTTGCAGGCGGCGTTGACTTCCGCGGCAGCCTTCTCGGGGGCGGGGCCCTCTGCGGCGGCCTCGACGTCCGCGGCGCTCGCCACCTTGCCGACCTCCGCGCCGAACGCGGTCAGCGCGGCGGCGACCTCGCTGCCGGAGCCGTCGGTCGCGGCCGTCACCCCCTCCGCCATCTCGGTGTACGCCTTCCTCATCGCCGGTGCCGGATCCGCGCCATCCACGATGGCCTTCATCAGCGTCTTCGTCGACTCGTTGACGATCTTCTTCGCCGCCTCGCAGAGCTTCTTGTCGGCTGCGGGGTCGGCGGCGGCCGTGGGGGAGGGAGCGGCCGTGGGGGAGGCGGCGGCAGTCGTGACCGGCGCCGAGGTGGGCGCGGCCGTCGGCGACGGCTCCTGGCCGCCGCACGCCGCGAGCGCCAGCAGGGAGACACAGATCAGGACAATGGTTGGGATACGAGCATGATTCACAGACGGGTACCCTAGTGGCTCCGTCCGCTCCGTGGGTGCCCGCGCCGGGCCGGTGGACGACGTGCGGAGCGCCGTCCACCGGCCCGGACAGGTCAGAAGGTGTGTTCGGTGGCCGGGAACTCGCCGCCGCGTACCTCGTCGGCGAACCGGCGGGTGGCGTCGGTCAACGCCCCGGCCAGGTCGGCGTAGCGCTTCACGAACCGGGGGGCCTTTCCGGTGCGCAGGCCGGCCATGTCCTGCCAGACCAGCACCTGGGCGTCGGTGTCCGGCCCCGCGCCGATGCCGACGGTCGGGATCGCCAGCTCCCCGGTGATCCGCTTGGCCACCTCGCCCGGCACCATCTCCAGCACCACCGCGAACGCGCCCGCCTCGGCCACCGCGACCGCGTCGGCGAACACCTCGTCGGCCGTGTCGCCGCGCCCCTGCACCCGGTACCCGCCGAGGGTGTGCTCGCTCTGCGGGGTGAAGCCGACGTGCGCCATCACCGGGATGCCGGCCCCGACGATCGCGGCGATCTGGTCGGCGCAGCGCCGGCCGCCCTCCAGCTTCACCGCGTGGCAGCCGCCCTCCTTCATGAACCGCACGGCGGTGCGCAGCGCCTGCGCCGGCCCCTCCTCGTACGAGCCGAAGGGCAGGTCGCCGACGACCAGCGCCTGCCGGGTCGCCCGCACCACCGCGCGGACCAGCGGCAGCAACTCGTCGGTGGTCACCGGCAGCGTCGTCTCGTACCCGAAGACGTTGTTCGCCGCCGAGTCGCCGACCAGCAGCGCCGGGATCCCGGCGGCGTCGAAGATCGACGCGGTGTACTGGTCGTACGAGGTGAGCATCGACCACTTCTCGCCGCGCTCCTTGGCGGCGAGCAGGTCGCGGCTGCGCACCCGCCGGGTGGCCGGGCCGCCGTAGAGGGCGGCCACCTCGGTCGGGGTGGACTCCACCATGACTGTCTCCTTCCTCGAGGCCGCGTGCGCGGTCCCCGGGTTCCGTCGCAAGCGTCGCACCACGCGACGGTCGACGGCAGGAGACAGTGGAGGATTTCACTCGCCGGCGGGACCGGCCTGGCTGTCCCGCTCGGGCGGGGGCGCCCCGGCCCGGCGCGGCTCAGCCGTCCTCGCGCCAGCGGTTGGTGATCGGCAGCCGCCGGTCCCGCCCGAACGCCTTCATCGAGATCTTGGTGCCGGGGGCCGACTGCCGCCGCTTGTACTCGGCGGTGTCCACCATCCGCAGCACCCGGTCGACGACCGCCGGGTCGTGCCCGGACTCGACGAGCCCGGCCCGGCCCAGGTCGCCGTCGACGTACCCGATCAGGATCGGGTCGAGCACGTCGTAGTCCGGCAGCGTGTCGCTGTCGAGCTGGCCGGGGCTCAGCTCGGCGCTCGGCGGCTTGCCGATCGAGTTCTCCGGGACCGGCGGGGTCTCGCCCCGGCGGGCGGCGTCGGCGTTGCGCCACTTCGCCAGCCGCCAGATCAGGGTCTTCCACACGTCCTTGACCGGGTTGAAGCCGCCGACCGAGTCGCCGTAGAGGGTGGAGTAGCCGACCGCCAGCTCGCTCTTGTTGCCGGTGGTGAGGACCAGGTGGCCCTCCTGGTTCGACAGCGCCATCAGGATCACCCCGCGCACCCGGGCCTGGAGGTTCTCCACCGTCACCCCGGACAGCGACAGGTTCGCCAGGAACGTGTCCACCATCGGCTGGATCGGCTCGACCCGGTAGTCCAGCCCGGTGCGCTTGGCCAGGTCCTCCGCGTCGGCCCGGGAGTGCTCCGACGAGTGCTGGCTGGGCAGCGAGACGCCGACCACCCGGGTCGGGCCGAGGGCGTCGACCGCGAGGGCCGCCACCACCGCCGAGTCGATGCCGCCGGAGAGCCCCAGCACCACCGACGGGAACCGGTTCTTGTCGACGTAGTCGCGCAGGCCCAGCACCAGCGCCTGCCACACCTCCGCCTCGTCGGCCACCGGCTCGATGATCCCGCCCACCGCCGCAGGCCCGCCCGGGGCCGGCGGGACGTCGCCGACCGTCGCCCGGACGATCCGCATCCCGTCGGCCAGCTCGCCGCCGGCCGGCGCCGCCCCGCCGGCCAGGGACACGTCGCCGCCGGGCCGCCCGGCCGCCGCCGGCAGCTCGACGTCGTGCACGAGCAGGTGCTCGACGAACTGGGGGGCGCGGGCCAGCAGCGTCCCGTCCGCGCCGACGATCAGCGAGTCGCCCTCGAAGACCAGCTCGTCCTGGCCGCCGACCATGTTGACGTACGCCACGGCGGCCCCGGCCTCGGCCGCCCGGCGGCGCACCAGCGGCAGCCGGATGTCGTCCTTGTTCAGCTCGTACGGCGAGCCGTTGATCGTGACGACCAGGCCGACACCGGCCTGCCGGGCCGCCGCGAACGGCCCCCCGGCCTGCCACATGTCCTCGCAGATGGTCAGGGCGACGTCCACCCCGCCGACGCGGACCACCGTCAGCGCGGCGCCCGGGACGAAGTAGCGGTCCTCGTCGAACACGCCGTAGTTGGGCAGGTGGTGCTTGAAGTAGGTGGCCACCACCTCGCCGCCGTGCAGCACCGCGGCGGCGTTGCGGGCCCCCCGGCCCGGCTCGGCGTCGGAGCTGACCTGCGGCGGGCCGTCGGCGTCGAGGTAGCCGACCACCACCGGCACCCCGCCGAGGCCGTCGGCGGCCAGGTCGGCGGCGAGGCCGCGCAGCGCGGCCTGCGACGCGGCGACGAAGGACCGGCGGAACACCAGGTCCTCGACCGGGTACCCGGTGAGCACCAGCTCCGGGAACAGGACGAGCTGGGCACCGGCGTCGGCGGCCGTACGGGTCCACCGGCGGACCAGGCCGGCGTTGCCGGCGAGGTCGCCGACGCTCGGGTTGACCTGGGACAGGGCGAGACGCAGGGTGGGCATGTCCACATCTTGCCCCAGCCGGGCGGTGCCGACACGGCGGGCGCGGGGAGACGGCGGCCACCCCCGCCCGGCGCGGCCCGGGCTTCCTCCCCAGGGGGCGGGACACGACAGGACGCGGTCCGGGCCGGTCGCGTAACGTCTGCGTAAAGGAGCCGGTGGACACTGGGCGACCAGGCCCACCGGTGGTGGAGACAGTGGCACGAGGGGTGGAAGTGGACCGTCAGCAGGAGTTCGTCCTCCGTACGCTGGAAGAGCGGGACATCCGGTTCGTCCGGCTGTGGTTCACCGACGTGCTGGGCACGCTCAAGAGCGTGTCGGTGGCCCCCGCCGAGCTGGAGGCCGCGTTCGAGGAGGGCATCGGGTTCGACGGCTCGGCGATCGAGGGCTTCGCCCGGGTCTTCGAGTCCGACATGGTGGCCATGCCCGACCCGACCACCTTCCAGGTGTTCCCCTTCGAGGGTGGCGTCAGCGGCGAGAGCGCCCGGATGTTCTGCGACATCCTGCTGCCCGACGGCGGGCCCTCCTGGGCCGACCCCCGGCACGTGCTGCGCCGGATGCTGTCCAAGGCCGCCGAGAAGGGCTTCACCTTCTACACCCACCCCGAGATCGAGTTCTTCCTGCTGGAGAACGGCCCGCAGGACGGCTCCCTGCCTACCCCGGTCGACACGGGCGGCTACTTCGAGCACACCACCCACGCCGTGGCGCGGGACTTCCGCCGCCAGGCCGTGCTGGCCCTGGAACGGATCGGCATCTCGGTGGAGTTCAGCCACCACGAGGTCGCCCCCGGCCAGCAGGAGATCGACCTGCGGTACGCCGACGCGCTGACCACCGCCGACAACATCATGACCTTCCGGCACGTGGTCAAGGAGGTCGCGCTCTCCACCGGCGTGCAGGCCAGCTTCATGCCGAAGCCGTTCACCGACCAGCCGGGCAGCGGCATGCACACCCACCTGTCGCTGTTCGAGGGCGAGCGCAACGCGTTCCACGACGGCGGCGACCCGATGAAGCTGTCGAAGGTGGCGAAGTCGTTCATCGCCGGGCTGCTCACCCACGCCCGGGAATACACGGCGGTCACCAACCAGTGGGTCAACTCGTACAAGCGGCTGTTCCCGCAGGCGCTGCCCGACCGGATCACCGAGAGCCCCGCGTACGTCTGCTGGGGTCACCTCAACCGGTCCGCGCTGGTCCGCGTCCCGGCCTACGGCAAGCCGAACTCGGCCCGGGTGGAGGTCCGCTCGCTGGACTCGGCGACGAACCCCTACCTGGCCTTCGCGGTGCTGCTCGGCGCCGGTCTCAAGGGCATCGAGGAGGGCTACGAGCTGCCCCCGGGCGCCGAGGACGACGTCTGGTCGCTGAGCGCCGCCGAGCGCAAGGCGATGGGTTACGAGGCGCTGCCGGAGAACCTGTCCGAGGCGATCGACGTGATGGCCGGCTCCGAGCTGGTCGCGGAGGTGCTCGGCGAGCACGTCTTCGACTTCTTCCTGCGCAACAAGCGGGCCGAGTGGGAGCAGTACCGCCGGGAGGTCACCCCCTACGAGCGGCAGCGCTACCTTTCGCTCTGACGCCGCAGGCCGGCGCGGTCTGTCGGGGGTTGCGGCGGGCCGCTATCGTCTCGATCACCGCGCCGGCACCCCCGCCGGGCGGCAGGTGGTGGTGGGAGGCAGTCGGTGCTGGAAGACCTGCTCAGCGGGGCATGGCAGAGCGTCGTGTTCGGCGTCGTCGGGGTGGGGCTGATGGTAGCCGGATTCGGCCTGGTCGACCTGCTCACCCCAGGGAAACTGCGCGAGCTGATCTGGGTGCGGCGCAACGCCAACGCCGGGTTGCTGCTCGCCGCGAACCAGCTCGGCATCGCCGGGATCGTGTTCACCGCGATCCTGACCAGCTACAGCGACTTCGCCAAGGGGCTGGCGTCCACCGTCGTCTTCGGGCTGATCGGCCTGCTGATCATGGCGCTGGCGTTCTTCGTGCTGGACCTGCTGACCCCGGGGAAGCTGGGCGAGATCATCTGCTCCGACGAGCCGCACCCGGCGGCCCGGGTCAGCGCCGCCACCCACTTCGGGGCCGCGCTGATCGTCTGCGCCTGCATCGCCTGACCCGGCATCGCCGGGGCTGGTCTGTCGTACCCGGCGGCTAGCTTCTCAGGCGTGAACCGGACGGACCGTCTCTACGCCCTGGTGGAGGAGTTGCGGGCGGTGTCGCCGCGTCCGCGCAGCGCCCGCTGGCTCGCCGGGCGCTTCGAGGTCAGCTCCCGCACCATCGAGCGCGACATCGGCGCGTTGCAGCAGGCCGGGGTGCCCATCTGGGCCGAGCCGGGTCGCACCGGCGGATATGTGGTCGACCGCGCGCACACCCTGCCGCCGGTGAACCTCACCGCCGTCGAGGCGGTGGCGATGGCCGTCGCGCTGCACCGCCTCGACGGCGGCCCGTTCGCCGAGGCGGGCGCCACGGCGCTGCGTAAGCTGCTCGCGGTCATGCCGCCGGCCGACGCCGCGGAGGCGCGCCGGCTCGCCATGCGGGTGCACCTGGTCGGGGGCGGACCGGCCGCGCCCGTCCCGGCCGCCGTGGCCGGCGCGGTCACCGCCGCCCGGGTCCTGCGCATCGGGTACGCCGACCGGGCCGGCGCCACCACCGAGCGGGTCGTGGAGCCGTTGGGCTTCCTCGGCAACCCCTGGCACTGGTATCTGCTGGCCTGGTGCCGGCTGCGCGACGGCCCGCGGGCGTTCCGACTCGACCGGATCTCCACGGTGACCGCGCTGGCGGAGCCGGTGACCCGGGAGCTGCACCCCGACGTGCTGGACATCCCGCGCCAGGTCGTCCGTCAGCTCACCCTCGCCTGAACCGCGTCGCGAGCCCTCGCCCGATTCTCGTCGCAAACACCGACAGGACGGTGTCGCGGCACGGGGCGAGGCTGGGTCCCGGCGACGCCGGTCGACCGGCCGGCGCGACGAACGGGAGGCAGTCCATGACCACGACCAACGCGATCACCTGGTTCGAGATCGGCACCGACCGGCCGGAGGAGGCGGAGCGCTTCTACGGCGAGTTGTTCGGCTGGGTGTTCGCCGAACAGGGCGCGCCGGGCCGGTCCTACCGGGTGACCGACGGCGGGGCGGGCGACGAGGGGATCGGCGGCGCGATCCGCGCCTCCGACGGCAGCACGCCGAACTACGCGATCTTCTACGCCCAGGTGGCGGACGTGGCCGACGCCGTCCGGCGGGCAGAGACGGCCGGCGGCAGCGTGCTGGTGCCCCCGGTTGTGGCGCCGAGCGGGCTGACCTTCGCCCACCTGGTCGACCCGTCGGGGAACCACTTCGGGGTGTTCACGCCGCCTGCGGGGCGGTGAACGCGGCGCGCCGCCGCCGGGGCGGTGAACGCGGCGCGCCATGACGCCGACATGGCGGGGTCGGAGTGCTCCGGACCCCGCCACGTCGGCGGCATGGAGTGGATCAGGCGCGCGGCGTCACCCGCCGGCCGGGCCGCTGTGGCCCCGGCCCCCGCCGCCGCCGGGGAAACCGCCTGCACCGGGGAAGACACCGGACTCGACGGCCTTGGTGATGGCGTCGGCCTGCTCCTGGGTCAGCTTGCCGTCCTTCACGGCCTGGGCCAGCCGCTCCTTCAGCGCGGCCTGCCGGTCGGCGGCGTCCGGCCGCTCACCGCGCTCGCCCCGCTCCGGCCGGTCGGCCTTGTGCTGCTCCCGGACCTTCTCCAGGGCGGCGGTCACCTTGTCGGTGGAGACGCCCAGCTCCTTGGCGAGTTCCTCGGCGAACTCCGACTGCCGCTCGGCCCGCTGCTGCTGCCGGTCGGTGTTCTCGCTGGTGCTGCTGGCGCTCGGCGACGGGGTGGTCCCCTCCTCGGCGAACGCGATGGTCGGCGCCGCGATCCCCACGCCGAGCACGCCCGCCGCCGCGAGACCGGCCAGCAGGTGCTTCTTCGACATCGTGCGGGACATTCGGGTCCTCCAGAATCCTTGCTCGGATGCGATGACGTCACCGACAGTGATCGGCCTAGCTGGGTCGGAGCCGTGGCGACCCTGTCAGCGAGCTGACAATCGGGCATCCGGGGGCGGACAAACCGGTTGCCGAGGGACACCGCGCCCCGGCAGGGTGGGCCGAACCCGCCCGCCCGCGATCGTCGCCGACCCGGCCGGCGGGTGTTTCGTACTCTTTGCCCGGGCCGAAAATGCAAGATCGCGTGGAGGGGGTTAGCGGACGGCGGGGGCGGCGGTGAGGGTGCCGGTGGTGGCGTCGAGGATGGCCTCGGTGCCGACGGGGACGGTGAGCTGGCCGTGGCCGTGGCCGATCGGCAGGCCGCCGAGGACCGGCACGCCGAGGTCGCCGAGGCGGTCGGTCAGCACGTCGACGACGCTCGTGTCCCAGCCGTCCGCGCAGTCGGTGAACTGGCCGACGGCCACCCCGGCCAGGCCGTCCAGCGCCCCGGCGCGGCGCAGCTGGGTGAGCATCCGGTCGACCTTGTACGGGGGCTCCTGCACGTCCTCGACCAGCAGGATCGCCCCGGTCAGGTCCGGCATGTCGCCGGTGCCGAGGGTGGCGGCGAGCAGGCACAGGTTGCCGCCGAGCAGCGTGCCCGTGGCGCGGCCGGGCACCCGTACCCCGAAGGTCTCCTCTTCCGCCACGGCGGCGACGGTGACCGGCGCGGTGGTCATCAGCGCCGCGTGCAGCGACTCGGCGGAGCGCAGCGGGGTGCGCTCGTCCCGCCAGGCCGCCCCGGGGCCGTGCACGCCGGCCAGCCGGGCGCCCCGCCACAGGGCGAGCTGCAACGCGGTGATGTCGGAGAAGCCCGCCACCACCTTCGGGTCCCGGCGCACCGCCGCCATGTCGACGGCGTCCACGACGCGCTGCGCCCCGTAGCCGCCCCGGGTGCAGATCACCCCGCGCACCTGCGGGTCGGCGAACGCGGCGTTGAGGTCGGCGGCGCGCAGCTCGTCCGAGCCGGCCAGGTAGCCCCGCCGGGCGTACGCGTGCGGGGCGGGCACCGGCCGCAGCCCCCAGCCGGTGAGCAGCTCCATGCCCCGGGCCACCCGCTCGGGCCGGGTCGGCCCGGACGGGGACACCAGCAGCACCGTGTCGCCGGGGCGCAGGACCGGTGGGCGCAGCACGGCGTCTGGGCGCGGCACGGCGTCGTCGGCGGTCACAGCCGCAGAGCCTAGCCGCCGGCCGGCTTCCCGCAGCGGGCACGGGGATTCCCGGCAACGCACCCGGGACGTCGCCCGGCGCGTGGGCCGAGGCGTTCCCGGCGGCGGTCGACGTACCCGATAGCCTCGACGGCGTGGGAACCACGCTGGTGATCGAGAACGACCCGACCGACGACCCCCGCCGACTGGGGGAGTGGCTGGTGGAGGGGGGCTTGGAGCTGCGCGTGCTGCGCCCGCACGCCGGCGACGACCTCCCCGACGACCTCGACGGGTACGTCGCGGTGGTGGTGCTCGGCGGCGACCAGCGGGCCTACCCGACACCCGACGGCACACCCGGCGCCCCCTGGTTCCCGAAGCTGGAAGGGCTGCTGCGCAAGGCCGTCCGGCACCGGGTGCCGACCCTCGGCGTCTGCCTCGGCGCGCAGCTGCTCGCCACCGCGCACGCCGGCTTGGTCGAGCGCAGCCCGTCCGGGCCCGAGGTGGGCCCCGCCGTCGTCGGCCGGCGGGACGCCGCCGAGACCGACCCGCTGTTCCGGTACGTGCCGCTGATCCCCGACGTGCTCCAGTGGCACACCGACGAGATCACCGAGCTGCCGCACGGGGCGACCCTGCTGGCCGCCTCCACCCGCTACCCGCACCAGGCGTTCCGGCTCGGCGACCGGGCCTGGGGCCTGCAGTTCCACATCGAGTGCGACACCGCGATGATCGCCGACTGGGCCGCCGACTCCGCCCTGCTCGACGAGCTGGGCTACGACCCCGGGCTGGTGGTCGCCGCGTGCGACCGGGTGATGGCCGACGTCGAGGAGGTGTGGCAGCCGTTCGCGATCCGGTTCGCCGCCCTCGCCCTCGGCGAGCTGGGCGACGACAGCGTCCGGCGGCCCCTGCCGCTGCTGGGGCACTGACGGCGATGATGAGCAGACCCACCCGGGGCCGGCTGGCCCGCTACGGCTTCGGCACCGACCACAGCTCCCGCGCCGCCGACCTGCTCGGCCCGGCCGGGCTCGACCTGTGGCACCCGCAGGAACAGGAGCCGGTCGACGACCGGGCCGCCGAGCTGCTGGCCGCGCTGTCCCGGGCCGCCGACCCGGACCTGGCCCTGCGCCAGCTGCACCGCCTCGTCGAGGCCGAACGCCGCACGACAGCCGTCACCGCCAGCGCCAGTAGCACCGCCAGCGCCAGCAGCACCGCCGCCGGCGAGGGCGGTGACGGCGACCGGCCCGCCGCTTCGGCCGTACTCGATGCCCTGCACGCCGACCCGGGGCTGCGCCGACGGCTGCTCGCCGTGCTCGGCGCGTCCTCGGCCCTCGGCGACCACCTGGTGGCCAACCCCGGCCAGTGGCCGGTGCTCGCCACCGGCCCCGACGGGCTCGCCCCCGACGCCGAGGGCCGGCTCGACCTGACCGCCGCCGCCCGCCTCACCGCGTCCACCCAGCGGGTGGCGGTGCTGCGGCAGGCGTACCGGCTGGCCCTGCTGCGGATCGCGGCGGCCGACCTGACCGGCGGGCGGGCCCTGGAGCAGACCATGGCCGCGCTGTCCGCGCTGGCCGACGCCACCCTCGCGGCGGCGTACGACATCGCGGTCAGTGAGCTGCCCGATGGCACCGCCGTGCCGCGCCTCGCCGTGGTGGCGATGGGCAAGTGCGGCGGAGTGGAGCTGAACTACGTCTCCGACGTCGACGTGATCTTCGTCTGCGCCGACGACGACGAGTTGCCGGCGGCCACCACGATCGCCACCCGGCTGATCCACGTCTGCGGGCTGGTCGCCTGGCCGGTCGACGCGGCGCTGCGCCCCGAGGGCAGCCGCGGCCCGCTCGTGCGTACCCTCGCCAGCCACCTGACCTACTACCGGCGCTGGGCGCGCACGTGGGAGTTCCAGGCGCTGCTGAAGGCCCGCCCGGCGGCCGGCGACCTGGCGCTGTGCCAGGAGTGGATCGACCAGCTCGCCCCGCTGGTGTGGACCGCCGCCGAGCGGCCCGAGGCCGTCGACGACGTCCGCTCGATGCGCCGGAGGATCATCGACAACGTCCCGCCGAAGGAGCTGGAACGCGAGATCAAACGCGGCCCCGGCGGGCTGCGCGACATCGAGTTCGCCGTCCAGCTGCTGCAACTGGTGCACGGCCGGGGCGACGAGACGCTGCGCGTACCCGGGACGATCCCCGCGCTGCGCGCCCTCGTCGCCGGCGGCTACGTGGGCCGGGCCGACGGGGAGGCGCTGCTGCGCGGCTACCGCTTCCTGCGCGGCGTCGAGCACCGGCTCCAGCTCCAGGGCCTGCGCCGCACCCACACCGTGCCGACCGAACCGGCCGCGCTGCGCTGGCTCGCCGCCGCCCTCGGCTACGCGGCCACGCCGGGCCGCAGCGCCGTCGAGGAGTTCCGCGCCGAGTGGGTCACCCACGCCACCGAGGTACGCCGGCTGCACGCCAAGCTGCTCTACCGGCCCCTGCTGGAGTCGGTGGCCCGCGTCCCGGCCGACGGGCTGCGGCTCACCCCCGAGGCTGCCCGGCACCGGCTGGAGATCCTCGGCTTCGCCGACCCGGCCGGGGCGCTGCGGCACCTCCAGGCCCTCACCGGCGGGGTGAGCCGCACCGCCGCCATCCAGCGCACCCTGCTGCCGGTGCTGCTCAGCGAGTTCGCCGACGCCCCCGAGCCGGACCGGGGGCTGCTCAACTACCGGCAGGTCTCCGACTCCCTCGGCAGCACCCCCTGGTACCTGCGGCTGCTGCGCGACTCCGGCCCGGTGGCCCGCCGGCTGGCCCGCGTCCTCTCCTCCTCCCGGTACGCGGCCGACCTGCTGGCCCGCGAGCCGGAGGCGCTGCGGCTGCTGGCCGAGGAGAACGAGCTGACCCCCCGCCCGCGCGCCGTGCTCTGCGAGGGCTTCGCCGCTGCGGCGGCCCGGCACGCCGCCGACCCCGTCGAGGCGACCCGGGCGGTACGCGCGCTGCGCCGCCGGGAACTCGTCCGCATCGCCTGCGCCGACATGCTGAGCCGGGCCGGCTCGCTGGCCCCCACCCCGGGCCGGGACCCCGACCGGGCCGCCTCGGGCCGGGACCCCGACCGGGCCGCCTCGGGCCGGGACCCCGACCGGGCCGCCGCCGGTGGCCGTCCCGACGCCGACGGGCGGGCCACGCTCGGCCTCGCCGACGTCACCGCCGTCGGCACCGCCCTGTCCGACGTCACCGACGCCACCCTCGCCGCCGCGCTGCGCGCCGCCCGGGCCGCCCAACCGGCCCTGCCCGGCCTGCGGTTCGCGGTGATCGGCATGGGCCGGCTCGGCGGGTACGAGTCGAACTACCTCTCCGACGCCGACGTGCTCTTCGTCTACGACCCGCCCGCCGGGACCGACGAGGGCGCGGCCAGCGCCGCCGCCCACGCGATCGCCGAGGAACTGCGCCGGCTGCTGGCCGCACCCGCCCCCGACCCGGCGCTCGGCGTCGACGCCGACCTGCGCCCCGAGGGCCGGCAGGGCCCCCTGGTGCGCAGCCTCGCCGCGTACGCCCAGTACTACGCCCGCTGGTCGAAGGTGTGGGAGGCGCAGGCCCTGCTGCGCGCCCGGTTCGTCTGCGGCGACGCCGACCTGGGTACGCAGTTCGAGGCGATGGTCGACCCGGTCCGGTACCCCGCCGACGGGCTCACCCGGGAGCAGATCGTCGAGATCCGGCGGATCAAGGCGCGGGTGGAGACCGAGCGGCTGCCCCGGGGAGCCGACCCGGCCACCCACACCAAGCTGGGCCGGGGCGGGCTCGCCGACGTCGAGTGGGCGGTGCAGCTGCTCCAGCTCCGGCACGCCGGCCGGCTGCCGGCGCTGCGCGGTACGCGTACCCTCGACGCGCTTGCGGCGGCGGTCGGCGCGGACCTGGTCGACCCGGCGGACGCCGCCGCGATGGCCGCCGGCTGGACCCTCGCCGCCCAGGTCCGCAACGCGCTCATGCTGGTGCGGGGCCGCGCCGGCGACCAACTGCCCCGGCACGGCGTGGAGCTGGCCGGGGTGGTGCGGCTGCTCGGCCGCGACGACCCGGGCGAGTTCCTCGACGAGTACCTGCGCACCGGCCGCCGCTCCCGCGCGGCGATGGAACGCGTCCTCGATGCCTGAGGCGCAAGGAAGGGCCCCTTCTTATCACTTTCTGTATAGCAGGGGCCCCCTGTTAACACCTGCCGTGGCAGCGGCCGGCGTGGCGGCGTTACTCGCGGCACGAGAGGTGTCAGCTGGTGAGCGTGAAGACCCCAGGTCCTGGCGGCTGCGCAAGGGTCCATCCGCCCGCCGGCCTCAAGGTGACGCCGGCGGTGCCCCTCAACCACCTGCTGTACTTCACCCTGATCAACACTTTCTCGTCCGACTTGGTAGTGAAGGTGACGGATGATGCTGTCTGTCCCACGAGAGCGGCCGGTGGTCCGACGATGGGCTGGGCCCCGGTGAAGGCGAACAAGCGCCAGCGTGCGCTTTCCCAGACCAGTCGGAGATAGGGCAGGCCATCGGCGACGAGCTGGGCCTCCGGTCTGCCAACCCAGGACAGCGGTGCGTCCGGGACGGCCACGTACTGAACGGCGTTGTCGGCCAGCCAGTCCCGATAGGTGGCGGCTGTCAGAGGCACGCCCGTCCCCTCCGCGCCAGGAACCTGGCCGAAGAAGAGCGTATTGCGGTCGATGTCCGCCTGCCGCAGCCAGCCCCGCGCCAGCGGCACGTCGCCGAGGAGGGCGGCCTCCCAGTAGTTCCGGGTCGGTGGCACCTCGACCCGGCCGGTGAGCCCCCGTTGTGCCAGTTCGGCGCGCAGCGGCGCGAAATAGGCCGGATCGCTGGTCGGATCCCCGATGCTCGCCAGATCGGCCGGGACCACCGGGGGCTGCCACCAGCAGACGGCGGCCAGTAGCGCAGCCAGGGCCGCGCCAGCCGTGCCGCCCCGGCACAGCCCCGGCAGCAGCCGCCGGGCCGCCGGAGCGGGCAGGCGGGCGGCGGCCGCCAGCAGGGGCAGCGCGAACATCACCACCAGCCGGGTCGCGTTCAGCCCGACCGGCGTGTGCACGAGCGCGGCGAGCAGCACCCCGCCCACCGACAGCAGGGCGCCCACCCGGACCGGCCGGTACGCCACGAGCGCGGCCACCAGCAGACTGGTGAGCACCGCCCGTACCGTGTCGGTGCGGCTGATGTTCATCCAGCCGCCCTCGCCGAACAGCAGCCCGGTCACCGCGAGCGGGACCGCCGCGCCGACGCCCAGCAGGAGGCCGTCGCCGTACCGTCGGGTGAGCAGCAGCGCGGCCCCGGCCAGCCCGACGAACAGGCCGGCGACCGGGCTGGTCGCCGAGGCCAGCAGCGCTGCGGCGATGGCCAGCCCGGCACGCAGTCGGCGGCGGCCGGGGGACACGTCTGTCGGCACGGTGAGGGCGAGCAGCGCGGCCAACCCGAACGCCACGCCGAGGCCGTAGGTGACCCGGCCGGAGACCAGGTTTCCGGCGATGGTGAGCACCCCGACCAGACTCCCGAGCATCGGGCGGGGCACGCGTGTCCGCACCAGCAGGGCCGCGAAGACAGCCGCCGAGGCCACCAGCGCCAGGGCACCAGTGACCCGGACCCCGAGGACGGCCATCACCGGCGGTGAGACGAGGCTGTAGCCGAGCGGGTGGATGCCGCCGTACCACCGGAAATCGACCAGGGCGGTGCCGTGCGCGGCGAAGAAGTCGGCCCGGGCCACCTGGGCGGACAGGTCCGAGCCCATTCTCGGCAGCAACAGGTACGCCACGCCCAGGGCCGCCGCCGACGCAGCGGCAACCGCCACCACCCGACTGCGACGCATGCCCACCTCCGTACCGCGACCACCGTACTGGCAGCATGTCCGGCGTGCCTCACCACCTCGCGCGCTGGACCGGGCTGGCCGGTTCCCTGCTGCTCGCCGTGTCCGCGTTCCTCGGCGGCGTGTTCCCGGACGGAGACCTGCGGCCCACCCCGGTCAGCATCTGGCAGGGCCCGCACGGGCCGCTGATCATCGCGTCCTGGCTGGTCGGCACCGCGCTCATGGCGTGCGCCTGGTGGTCGCTACGAAAGGGCGTGCCCTCCGCGCGGTGGGCCCTGGTCACCGTGGGGCTCTGGCTGCTGCCGCTGCTGTTCGTCCCACCGATGGGCAGCCGGGACACCTACGCGTACGCGTGCCAGGGTGCCAGCTTCGCCAGTGGCATCAGCCCGTACGAACACGGCGTGTCGGCGCTGCCCTGCCCGTGGCTGGACACGATCTCGTACATCTGGCGGGACACCCCGGCCCCGTACGGGCCGCTGTTCGTGGTGCTCGCCGGCGCGGTGGTCAAGGCGACCGGCTCGCTGACCGCCGCCGTCGCCGCGTTCCGGCTGCTCGCGGTGGCCGGGGTGGCGCTGACCGCCGCCTGCCTGCCGGTGCTGGCCCGCCGGTGCGGTGTTCCCGTCGGGCGGGCGCTGTGGCTGGCACTGGCCAGCCCGCTCATCGGCGTGCACCTGGTGGCCGGGGCGCACAACGATGCGCTGATGGTGGGCCTGCTGGTCGCCGGGCTGGCCGTGGTGGCCGCCCGGCCGGCCCGGCCCGGCCCACTGCTGGCCGGGGGGGTGCTGCTCGGGCTGGCCGTGTCCATCAAGATTACCGGCCTGGTGGTGATCCCGTTCGCCGCGCTGGCCGCGATCGGTGGGCCGTACCGGTTCCGCGCGCTGCTGCGGGACGGCGGTCCGGTGGTCGCCGGGGCCGTCGCCACCGTGGTGGGGGTGACCTTCGTTGGCGGATTGGACTTCGGCTGGATCGGCGGGCTGGAAAGCGGCGGCGAGGTGATCGCCTGGACCTCGCCGCCGACCGCGGTCGGGCAGACTGCCGGGTACGTCGCGCTGCTCTTCGGGCTGCACGTCGACGCCCTGCCGGTGGCCCGGGCCATCGGGGTGCTCGCGCTCGCCGCGCTGCTGCTGTGGCTGTGGTGGCGGGCCCGCACCCGCGACCCGTTCTTCCACGCCGGCCTGGCGCTGGCCGCCACCGTCGCGCTCTCCCCGATCGTGCACCCCTGGTACTGGATCTGGCCGCTCACGGTGCTCGCCGCCACCGCCCGAGACGGCGTGTGGTTCGCCGCCGTCGCGCTGGTGGGCTCCTTCCTGGTCCTGCCGGACGGCACCGGGCTGGCCCGGTACACGAAGCTGCCCGGGGCCCCGCTGATGACGCTTCTGCTGATCTGGGCGGCCGTGCGGTTGGTACGGTCGGCCAGGGCGGACCGCGCGCCGGACCCCGCCCCGGACCCCGCCATCCGGGGAGCAGACTGAGCGAGGGGTGTGCCGGTGGCCGTCGTCGCCCGCTGGGCGGGACTGCTCGGCGCCGCTCTGCTCGCCGTCGCCGGCTGGCTGGGCGGGGCGCTGCCCGACCTGACCGGCGGCACGCCAGCGCAGGTGTGGCGGGGCCCGCACGGGCCGGCGGTGCTGGGCTGCTGGCTGGCCGGCACCGGGCTGATGGTCGGGGCGTGGTGGGCGCTGCGCGACGGGGCCCCGTCGGGCCGGTGGGCGTACACGACCGCGGGGCTCTGGCTGCTCCCGCTGCTGGCGACGCCGCCGCTGGGCAGCCGCGACGTCTACTCGTACGCCTGCCAGGGCTGGTCCTACGCGCACGGGCGCGACCCGTACCAGGTTCCGGTGGCGGCGGCCGGCTGCCCGTGGCTGGACTCGGTCGCCCCGATCTGGCGGGACACCCCCGCGCCGTACGGGCCGCTGTTCGTGTTGCTCGCCGCGCTCGCGGTGACCGTCGGCGGCGGGCTGGCCGGTGCCGTCGCGGTCCTGCGGCTGTACGCCGTCGCGGGCGTGCTGCTGGCCGCGTACTGCCTGCCGGGGCTGGCCCGGGCGGCGGGCGTGCCGACCCGGCGGGCCGCTTGGCTGGCGCTGGCCGCGCCCCTGGTCGGGGTCCACCTGGTGGCCGGCGCGCACAACGATGCGGTGGCCCTCGGCCTGCTGTTGGCCGGCCTCCTGCTGCTGGTCCGCCGGGCGGGGACGCCGCCCTCGTCGGCCGGACCGCCGCTGGTCGGGCAGACCCCGCCGACCGGGCCGGTGCCGACGGGGGTGCTGCTGCTGGCCGGGGCGCTGCTCGGGCTGGCCGTGGCCGTGAAGGCGACCGCCGTGGTGGCGCTGCCGTTCGCGGCGCTGGCCGCCGTGCGGGGTCGGTGCACGTGGCGGGCGCTGCTGCGCGACGGGAGCCTGCTGGCCGGCGGCGTCCTCGCCACGCTGCTGGCGACGTCCCTGGTCTCCGGGCTGGGTCTCGGCTGGGTCGACGGCCTGGCCCGCAGCGGCGACTCCGCGCAGTGGACGTCCCCGCCGACGGCCGTCGGCTTCGTCGTCGACTACGCGGGGGAGTGGGCCGGGCGACGGCCCGACGCCGTGCCGGTGACCCGGCTGGTCGGCCTGCTGCTGCTCGCGGTGATGCTGGCGGCCCTGTGGTGGTGGGCGTGGCGGTCGCTGCGCCGGCTCTACGCCGTACCCCACGGGGTGGATGCCCTGGCGGCGGCCCGGCCCCGGACGGCCCTGCTCGGCGCGGGGCTGGCGTTGGCCGCCACGGTCGCCCTGTCGCCGGTCTTCCACCCCTGGTACGCCACCTGGCCGCTGACGCTGCTCGCCGTCTCGGTCACCCGGGTCGCCCGGACCACGTGGTTCGTGCTGCCCGGCGCGGTGGCCGCCGTCCTCACCCTGCCCGACGGCACCAACCTGGCCCGCTCCACGAAGGCCCCGGGCGCGCTCGCGATGACGGCGCTGCTGGTGGTGCTGGCGGCGTGGGGCGGTCGGGCTGTGGGGCGACGGGGCGTGGCCGGGCCATGACCCCCGTCCACCAGCCTATGGAGCTGCCCCGTTTGTGCGGGCCGGGGGGCGCCCCGTTTGTGCGGGCAGCTCCATAGGCGTCCGACACCGGTGCCCTGACCGGAACGCGTTGATCATGGGCGGGGCCGGCGGTTCGCCTGGCCAGGCCGCGGGTCGCCAAGCGGCCGGGCCGGCCCCGCGTGCTGCGGGGCCGGCC